>JBAVYC010000741.1:0-2718 GCA_049698595.1 Desulfobacterales bacterium
AATCAAGAACCAACAATTAAGTATCTGCTGTACAAAAAAAACAGACCATAGAGTAATGATCTGTTTGCAAATTGACAGAGCCGGATAGGTTTTATTTTTGGATAAAAAAAGGACGCCACCCTAACGAAACCCTCCGCGCCGGTACAGTCGCCAGGTCAGTACCCAGATTGCCAATAGTGGACGGCGCTTCAACCGTGGTTCGATATCCACCCTAACCCCTGAGTGCCGTTCGATCTTCCACAAAATGTAATCCACACCGCCTTCAAATGTGGCCATGGCTTTGAGCAGTCTTAAGGCAGAAAGTAGTTTCCCCTGCATCGCTCGCAGTCCCCATGTCAACCGACTCAAATATCGTACCCAAGCAGGAATCCGCACACGATAAGATATCCCATCTGTTGCATTGACGATCTCGGCGGGAAAACCAACGGCATTCATAGCGATACGGGTGACATTTTCATAATAATCAGGCGCTGCATCAAATAATCGGGCCCGCTTTTCCGGTCGTTCCGCTCTGAGCTCGGCCCGGTATGAAAGTTCTAAACCCCGGTGCCACATCTGGCGGGCCGTAATATGGGCGTTGAGCCGGGGCAACACCCGCCGGATAAAGGTTAAAACCGACCGAGCAAACCCTCTCTGTACCAGCCTGGCGACCTCATCATTGCGGGCGTATAGCAGGGCGGTGGGTTGGCAGAAGCGTCCCCAAAGATAAGAATGAAACCAGCGCTTTGACGTTCCTTTTTGAAAATCCGCCAGGGACAATACCGCATATTTGGTCCGAACAACCTGTCCTTCAAATTCCCGCTCAAGGTAATAAACATTCGGCGGCAGCAACACGTTGAAAAGAGCCTGGATGCGGCTTGCATAGGCTGCGCGGTAGTTGTCCACCAGCAAGTAGAGATCCACCAATCCATCGAGATCATCTCCCGTGCGCAGGCAGGAACCGTAAAACAAGATGGCCTGGGCGGCCTTGCCGTGCCGGGCGATAATTGCATCGATCAGGAGGCGTACCGCAGGCGAGGCGGATCGGTCGGATCCGCGGCTGATTGCGGTTATTAGCTGAGAAGGAATATCCATTATGAAATCCGTAAAAAAGAAGCTGTTCCGCCATATCGCACCACCGTGGGTTCCTCTTGATTTGCGGGCGTATAAAGTTGTCCGTCCAGCGTGAAGCCGCCGGCAAGACTCAGCTTGATTTCATGCGCATTGTGACTATAGAAACCATTTTCCGGCGTACCGTGGGTTCCACTGCGGCCCCGCAGGATAGACGGCAGCGCCCGCAACAAATATCGCGGACCAACGCGCACGCCGGTGTAATGCAGGGGGCCGGCCTCACTGCCCCAGTAGGGATAAAGCCCTAAAAACAAGCGTTCCAGGGTACTGACGAGAACCACTAAAGAATCAAATTGTTGCGGTGGATTGTCATCCAGCGCGACCGAAACCGGTACCGGCGGTATAAAGTCGCTGCCCCGGCGGGTTGCCGACCATAAAAATCGAAGGATCGTTAGACCGGGACCGACCTCACCTCTCAGACCTTTGGTATTCAGTTTGCGATGAAAATATTGAATCCCCTGGTAAATGGCAGAGGCTCCAAAAAACATTCCGTAGCGGGTCGGATTGCCGGGTGCCTGCACCTGCAAAACCGGGCGGTCTATCACCCGGGGATTACCGGTTCCGGTCGCGGCCCAGTTAAACAGCTTTTTCAATGACCGTACCCGGGATCCGGAAAAACCGACGTCCCTGGCGGTCATGCTGGTAGTGCCTGATTGGAGCACCGCCAGCAGGGGTTGGATTTCAAACAAGTGATGATGAAAAAGGGTGGTCAACACCGCCTGTACGGTACCGTCGCCACCGTTGACCGCTAAGAGGTCGACCTCCCGGCGGGCAAAATCCCTTAGGGCCGCCAGCACATCCTGCGGTGTCTGAACGTCGCAATGGACGACCTGAGGATGATCGTCAATGATGCGCCGGATCTCACCCAAACCGTTACGATTTCCTCCGCTAAGTGGGTTGATAACGACGCCTATGCGTGGAGCTTGGCCGGACTTTGAGGCATTGCGGAATCCCATTATATTATTTATATTTTTATTCAATTTTTTTTATGCATAAACAGCCGTACCGCCAGCGGTTGTTTCTGTTTGTTTTGATCGATATCCAAAAACCAGGATCGTACCGATCCGGCGGTCTGCTTACTTATCAAGGCCATCAACAAGCGACCAAGGAGAAAAATACTGCTCACCACAGTCCAGGTTGCCACCAGCAACAATCCCGCATCAGGCTGCCCGATAAGGGTGCAGGCCGTCAGTAAAATCAAACATGGATTGCGCCGGGCGGTAATCAGTCTGAAATAGGAGTCGATCGGGCGCCAGCAAAAAATTCCGAATTTACCCAGCCATGCCAGAAAAAAACCTTCTACCAGCCGCCCCACAGCATAGCCGCTGACGATCAACCAGAATACGGCATCAATCGACAATCCGATAATTTCAAAACCGGATACGCCCAATCCCAACCCCCAGAGAATGTACCAGATTGGAGGATGAATCAAGTCAATCAGGTGGTCGAAATAATGACCGAATTTGCTGGAAGTAACGGTCACACGGGCCAGTTTACCGTCCACCGTATCCAAAAAGGTCATTAACCAGCCCGCCAATAATCCCCAACCATACCGGCCATGGACGAACAAAACCCCGGCCAATATGACCAGCAAAAGGCCTATGATGG
>JBAVYC010000742.1:0-2153 GCA_049698595.1 Desulfobacterales bacterium
GATTTTATGAATGCGCACGATGTGCCGGTGAGGGTGCTATTTCAGGAGAGATGCCAATTTCCGTGGCATTCCCGCCGGGTCTTGCAAAAGACCATGCCGTAATAATACCTTTGGATCGATTTGGAATACGGAACACTCATATTACCATACTATTCCGACCAACAGGGATTAATCCAATTTGAAACAAAAAACTGATTCCCTAAAGCAGCCATTTGGCAACGAAAAAACTGAGCGTTGCGACGGCTGAACAAAGAACCACCCCCCAGAGAATATCAACGATCACAATAACGATCGGCCAATCTTTGAGCAGGGCTAAATTTGTCAGGTCATAGGTTGCATAAGTGAAAAACCCGAAAAGCGCGCCCCACAAAGCAGCATGTCGCAGTGAATCTTTTGCTAATGCGGGCAGCACGGCAAAAATAAGAATCCCGGCAATATAAATCAAATAGAAAATGATCGCAGCTGTCCAGTTGACATTGGGACTGAGAATATATTTAAGATTTTTCTGGTAAAAACTTTTAGCGACAACTCCCAGCCAGATGATATCGATAACGAAAAAAAGAGGAACCGTCAGCCCGTATAACTTGACATAATAGGATATATTCATTCAAATCTCCCCTGCCTCATACCCCCAACTCTGCTGGTGGTTGCTGATTCGCCAGGCTGAGCCGGCGGGATATGGGTAGATAAGGCCCTGGATGGGATTTCAGGAAATCCGACCGTCTGCGACAGCTTTGACTATTTCAAACATGAGGTGCATATTCGGTAGGATACTTTCCAGTTCGATGTATTCGTCTTCACTGTGAGCGCAACCGCCGCGAACCCCCATTGCATCAATGGTGGGAATACCCAGTGCAGCGGTGTAGTTGCCGTCCGAACAGCCGCCGGTGGTCGTCAATGTCATTTCGAGTCCGATCGCCTCACCGATGGCTGCGATCTGTTTCCACATCTGCTTGGTCTTTTCGGAAGGCGCCATCGGCGGGCGATTGATCCCCCCACGCACTTCCACCCGAACACCGGGTGTATGAACGTTTCGGCCGAGGGCCTCAAAACTATCCTCGATTCTATGACCCTCTTCCGCTTGAGCGATTCGCACATCCACACTGGCCTTGGCATAATCGGGAATCACATTGTCGGCCGTTCCGCCTTCAATGACGGTGACATTGACCGTGGTGCCATGGTCGCCGCGGGCCAGTTCCTTGACGGCCAGAATTTGATGGGCCAGCTCGATGACGGCATTGGCGCCATCTTCCGGCGCGGCACCGGCGTGGGCGGCTTTTCCATGGCAGATGACATCGAAATTACCGCCGCCTTTACGCTGCAAGATTCGTTCGCCGGTGGATCGCCAGGGTTCGAAAACAAATACGCAGCGGCTTTTGGTGGCCAGACCTTCATACCAGGGGCGTGATCCGCGTGATCCGATTTCTTCGTCGCTGTTGAAGGCCATGGCGATGGTGATATCTTTGGCCACAGCGGTTTGTTGCAGGAGTTCGGCAATGTGCAGCATCGTCACCAAGCCCCCTTTCATATCGCTAACACCGGGACCGTATGCGCGTTTTTCGTCCCGCGAAAAGGGCCGGGCGGCTGCTGTTCCCTGTTCGAAAACCGTATCCATATGTCCGATAAAAAGCAGATCGAGGGCTGAATCGTTTCCAGAAAGAGGCTTGTTGACAGCCTCCAGGCAGGGCACCTTGCCGTCATCAAAGGAATAGTTGGTCGTCGTCCATCCGATCTTTTGGAAGCGTTTTTGAAAAAAAGCGCTCACAGCTTCCAGACCGGGCACATACCTGCTGCCGCTGTCGATATTTACGATGGTCTCCAGATCAACGAGAAATTTTTCGAAGCGGTTTTCAATAAGTTCGCGCATGGTTCTTTTCTCCTACCGTTGGCTGGTTTTTCCTGAAACGTCCGAGTCTTGCCGGCTTTTGGCAATTCAGACACGGTTAACACGGAATTAATTGAATCACAATAGATTTGTGCTCCCAAATAAAGAATGGTAGGTGTAAATACAGATGTCGTCTTTCAGATAGAAAAAATGGCTGTGACACCTTAACCGATGCGGGATTGCATGAAAATTGGACATTGGCAGTATGGTTTCAGGTGTCAGGAGTGAAAACGCGAGAGCTGGCCTGACACCTGACACCCGAAACCTG
>JBAVYC010000743.1:0-2440 GCA_049698595.1 Desulfobacterales bacterium
GTCTCATCTTGACATGCTCCTTTGGTCAGTAGGGTAAAAAATGACTTGCCTCGGTCTCGGATCGCTAAACAATCCTTCCAAATTTTTGTAGACTCTGGAATCCGGTGGTCCGGGTCTCATCTCACAATGAAATCGGCACAGGATTCAGGGTGACTTGGTTCTAAGTAATAGCAAAACGAGTGCCAGCCGTGTAAATATCTTCTAACCTGCTGGTATTGTGAGATATAATTAAATTACGCAATTTTTACCCCAAGAACTCCGTGCCACAAGTGGCACACAACTCAGTGCGAAATTAATTAAAGTCATTGATATTATTATTTATTTTACCTCAGTGCCAGGTTCGGCACGAAATCGGCCGCTTGAGGTCAGGCGAAAAGTGGGAAGCGCAGTGGAGAAAATCTCAGGAAGGCAAAGATAAAAATCGAGGGGTCAGTCAAGGGAGCAAAGGTGAGACCGCTTATTCAATTAGACCCAGATCAAGCGTGAACTATTTTCAATTACTACAAGAAAAAACTCGAAATCCCCTTAAAATCAGTGTATTATAAGCTTGGTAAACAAAAACACCTGATACAAAAGGGAGATTTCGAGTGAAGAGAAATATCACCAAAAAGCTGGTAAAACGCAAGAAAAAAATCGCTAAACGTCTGCAGAAAAGAAATTGGTCTCATCAAGAAAAACCGATGATGGCCGGCAGAAACATTTGCTACGATGTTGACGGACGCCACCAGGGCACGGCCCATGGGGGCATCGGCACTCTTCACCAATTGGCCATGCACAGCGGATTGATCAACGAGATCGATAGCCGTGTCGAGTTGCTCAAACGCCATCTGCCGTATCATGAGTCGGATCATATTTTGAATATCGCCTACAACCTTCTGGCCGGGGGAAGCTGTTTACAGGACATCGAGCTTTTAAGAAACGATGCCGCCTGGCTCGATGCCCTGGGTGCTGAGATTATCCCGGACCCGACCACCGCGGGGGATTTTCTGCGTCGTTTCGATGAAGACCAAATCAGGCAATTCATGGAGGTCAAAAACTCGGTCCGCCGCAAAATCTGGCAAAAACAGCCCAAGTCGTTTCGCCGTGAAGCCACCATCAATGTAGATGGCACCATCTGCCCGACTGCAGGTGAATGCAAACAGGGCATGGATATTTCCTACGATGGCCAGTGGGGATACCATCCCCTGGTCATATCACTGGCCAATACCCGCGAGCCCCTTTACCTTGTCAACCGACCGGCCAATGCACCGTCGCATCTCAACTCGGCTGTTTGGATCGATAAAAGCCTCGATCTTGTTTGCCCCCAGTTTAAAAAGGTTCAGCTGCGCGGTGACACGGACTTCAGCCTCACCGGCCATTTTGACAAGTGGGACCGACGCTGCACGTTTATATTTGGCATGGATGCCAGGGCCAACCTGATCAAGATTGCCGACCAGCTCAGCGAGTATGATTGGCAGCCCCTTGAAAGACGGCCCGCATACCCGGTCAAGACCGATCCTCGCTTAAAGCCTGAAAACATCAAACAGCAAGTGGTCAAGAAGCGTAAATTCAAAAAGATCGTAACCCAGGCCGAAGATATCGCGGAATGTGCATACCGCCCCGGTAAATGCCAAAAAACCTATCGACTGATCATCCTGCGCAAAACCCTCGATGTGGTCAAAGGGAACATGACCCTGTTTGATGATGTGCGCTATTTTTTCTATATCGCCAACGACTGGAAACGTTCGGCCACCGAGATGATCCATTTCTATCGTGCCCGCAGCGACCATGAAAACGATATCGACCAATTGAAAAACGGATGTAACGCGTTGACACCCGCCTCGGACAGCCTGCTGTCCAACTGGGCGCTGATGGCCATCGCCTCTCTGGCCTGGGATTTGAAGGCCTGGTTTGGCCTGCTTTTGTCCTATCGCCCCCTGGGCCTGAGCATTGTACGCATGGAGTTTAAACGCTTTTTGAACACCTTTATCCATATACCGTGCCTGATCATCAAAACCGGCCGGCGGATTCACTACCGCCTGGTGGGCTACAATGACAAGCTCAAACACATCATCAAATTCTCTGAAACGATAAAATCCTTTGGAATAACGTGATCCATATCACCGGGCAGCACCGCCATGGGGGCGGCTGTGAGCCCACTCCAAGCCCATGAAAGGAGCCTCCACGAATCTGAAACCAAAAATTTAACCTCAGCGATTCAAAAGCAAAGGATAGGTGCGTCTTCAATTCTACTCATGGCTACCACAATGTAGTATAGAAAACGGTTGTGACGTCGATGGTCAGATTTTCTGCCCTGGATTATATTACTCGCTTATTTTGGGACTAACTTCGTTTACGAACCATAACTGATCAGCGTCAATTTTAGTTCCCGCCTGACGACAACTAAAATTCCCGGAAAAATCATTTCGTAAAAAGTTGGTACAACCATCCAAATTTATGC
>JBAVYC010000744.1:0-2171 GCA_049698595.1 Desulfobacterales bacterium
CTGACACCGACAATATCCGCGCCGGCCTCGGCCAGGGCGATGGCCATGGCCTTACCGATGCCTCTTTTGCACCCGGTCACGAGGGCGATTTGCCCATCGAGCTTAAATTGATCGAGAATAGGCATTGGTCATCTCCTACAACGCTTGATACGGCTTAAGTTTATCCCAATTAAACGTGACGCCGATCCCATCGGCGTCGGGCGCAACGGCACGATAGTTTTCGACAACCAATGGTCGCATGGTATATTCGTCAATGGGAAAGCTGTGCACCTCGAGCCAACCGGCATTGGGTTGGGACGCGACCAGGCTCACATGCAGCTCCTGCATGCCATGGCTGCAAATCGGGAGGTTATGCTCTCTGGATAGGGCGGCCACGCGCAGCCAGCCGGTAATACCACCGCAATTGGAGGCGTCGGGCTGGATATAAGATAATTTGGCCTGGTCGCAAGCATAGCCGAATTCGTAAATCGTATGCAGATTTTCACCCATTGCCAGGGGCATGCCGGTGGCTTCTGCAATCTGTGCATAGCCGGCATAATTATCCGGAATGATCGGCTCTTCAAACCAGAAGATATTTTGGGCTTTAAAGGCTTCGGCGGCGCGGATGGCCTGGGTTACCGACATAGAGTAGTTGGCGTCCACCATGAAGACGGCCTCAGCGCCGATAAGTTCACGGACCGCTTTAACGCGCGTAACATCCTCTTCGAAATTTTGGCGACCGACTTTAATTTTTACGGCATTAAATCCGCGATCCAGATACCCTTGAATGCTGGTCAGCAGCTTATCCATTGGAAATGCCAGGTCAATCCCGCCGCAATAGGCTTTGGTTGTGTTTGATGTGCCTCCCGCCATTTGCCACAGGGGTTTGCCGGCCGTTTTACACCGAATATCCCACAACGCAATGTCCACCGCCGAAATCGCAAAGGCAGCAATGCCCCCGCGCCCGACATAATGGATATGCCACTCCATAAAATCGTAAATTTCCGCGATGTCCGAGCCGTCTTTACCGATCAGCGCCGGGGCCAGATCGTGTTTGATCATCGCCTGGATTGCCCGTCCACCCTTTCCGCCGGTGTAAGTGTACCCCGTACCCCGGCAGCCGTTCTCCAGCGTTGCGGTAACGGTAACGAGTTCAAAATGGGTGTGATCGCCGTGTTTGGCATCGCAAAGTACTTCCGGCAGGGGTACTGCATAAAACTTAGTTTCAACCTGCTTTATTTGCGTGTTTTTCATATCAACTGATCCAATGCATCTGCAGCTTCTTAAGTTTGTTGGCAATTAAAAGAGTTCTAGGACTTATTGGGTACGGCTGCCAACAGATGGATGTGTAAATCATGCATGCCATGGGTTGAATCTGCGAGTATTTGCGGCAGTTTAACACGATAGTAGGCGGAATCTAGCTTTTCTATTTTGTTCATGAAGCTTCTCCGCAACGCCGCTATTTTTTCTGGAGTTGAAAATTATCGAATAAAATTGAAAATGTCAAATTATGAAGTCCAATCAAACATCAACCTGACGGCCCATATCACCAACTCTCTGATCACTATCGTTTCGGGTTCAACCCTGAAAAAAATGGACCCGGCCGATCAAAAGATTCTGATTGAGGCTCTGCAGAATTCTTCAGAGTGGGCATCCGGTCAAATCGTTCAGGCTGAAAAAGACCTGGTATCCTGGTTTAGAGATCAGGGCGTAAAAGTGAACGTGGTCGATCGCAAGCCTTTCATGGATATTGTTAAACCGCATCTGTTGACCAAAGACATGCCGTGGACGCCTGATGTTTACGAGCGCCTGCAGGCAATACCTGATGCGAAGTAATCAGATCAGCGTATGAGTCCTTTCGGCCGGAAGGGGCTTCATTGCCCCTTTCGACCAAATCAGTCTGTCACTGCGTCTTCCCCAATATTGCATAAACAATATGGAGTCCTCACGAATCTGAAGGTTCGATAAGTGTCGGATCCCTTTTCTTTATATTGATGGAGGGCATCCCAAGTGTTGTTGTACTCCACCGCATGGTCAGTGGGATTGATAGTTTCCCATTGATCGCAGTCCCATTTTTTATCCTGGCCGGACACCTGATGAATTCTGCCGCTATTTTGATGATCGTCGCCAGTGCCACCATCTGTGCCTGGATCCTGATCGATCAGCAGGTTGCGGTTATGCTGGGTGACGCC
>JBAVYC010000745.1:0-2642 GCA_049698595.1 Desulfobacterales bacterium
GTGCCGGACCGCTCGAAAAAGATTGTTCCGCCTGTCATGTCAGGTAAACCGCATAGGTCGGGCGCCTGCCGTCTTTTCTAGCGCAGCGGTTAAATTTTGCAGTATCACAAAAAGGGTTACGTTATGCTAAAAAAATCGTTCTTCGGTTTATCCCGTTTTCGAATACAGTATGAACTCCTGCCCGCCCGGCAGCCGGAGCCTGACAAGGTGCTACCGTCCAAAACAGTCACCCTGTTTCACCGCAAAAACGGCAACCAAAATGCCCCGGCCGCATTTCAGGCCGGCGACAAAGTCAAGACCGGGCAAAAAATATCCCTTTTCCCCGAAGATCCGGCTTATGTCATTTCAAGTGTCACCGGAACCATATCCTCTATTTCGCCGCATACCGGCGATTTCGGCAAAACCTACGATGCCATCACCGTCGATATCTCAGAAAGTGAGGTTTTAGACGATCAGTTTAAACAGCGAATCCAGCCCCCCGATTTGGCTGCTGCCGTCGAATTTCTCTCATTTGCGCCGGGCAATCCGCCGCTGTCGGTTCTATCCGAGCCTGAAACCGAAATTCATACCATTATCATTATGGGAGCCGACAGCGACCTGCTCATCGGCACCCACCAGTCTATCGTTAGATCCAGGCTCGATGCCATAAAAAAAGGAATCGGAATTTTAAGGGATATTACCGGCATCGATAAAATTATTCTGGTTACGGCCGGTGAGTCAATGCAGGGTTTCGGTCACATCGGTGCCCAGGTAAAAAATATTGATACCGGCTATCCTGCGGCCCTGCCCCAAATGGTCATGAAAAATGTTCTGGGTGAAATTGTACCGGCCGGTAAAACCTGTACGGATCTGGGTGTCTGTTTTCTGACCGCCGAAGCGGCGGCATCCATCGGTAATGCCTTTGGCGACGGGCAAATACCCGTTCATAAAATCCTTACCCTGATAACCAAGGATGGAAACCAGCGCTTGATTGAAACCGTCATCGGGACCCCCATCCGGGATATTTTAGATACATATGGCATCTCGATCAACGCAGAAGACCGCATTATTTTCGGCGGCCCCATGGCGGGTTCAGCCGTATATTCACTGGATCATCCGGTCCTGCCCGACACGGACGGTATTGTCGTTATTGATCGGTCCGATGCCGCCTACGCTTCGGATTATCCCTGCATAAATTGCGGAGACTGTGTCAGGGCCTGTCCCGCACAGATACAGGTGCACATGCTGGTGCGATTTCTGGAAGCCGGCCATTACGAAGAAGCCGCGGACAACTACGATTTGTTTTCCTGCATCGAATGCGGTCTGTGCAGCTTTGTATGTGTATCCAAAATACCGATCTTCCAGTACATTAGATTAGCCAAATATGAACTCGAGCGCGCAAAAGCCTCAGAGGCCATGGAAACAGAGGAAACAACAGAGGTGACGGAGGCAACGGATGCTTGACCAAAAAAAGTTGATCGTCTCACATGCGCCTTTCTGGCACAACGGCAGCCGAATTACCAATCGCAGTTATCATACCATACTGGCCGCCCTGCCCGCGGTACTGGCGGGGTTATATTACTATGGCATCCCCGTTTTCGGCGTCGTCTGCCTGTCGGTTGCCACGGCCATGCTCTGGGAACTGGCAATCAATCTGGTGACCAAACAACCGGTCACAATTGGCGACGGCAATGCTGCTTTGATCGGTCTGCTGCTTGCCATGCTGCTGCCCGCCACGATGCCCTGGTGGGCGGTCATTACCGGCACCTTTATTGCCGTGGTCATCGGCAAACAGATCTTTGGCGGCATCGGCAGCAATGCCTTCAATCCGGTCGCCCTGGCAGTCGCCATCATGATGATATCCTGGAAGGATCTTTTCAATTTTGACGGTATGCTGCTGAATTATGATTTTGACTTCGCAGCCATTTATCCGCTGGCACTGGCCAAGCATTTCGGGTCTGCATCCTTGGAATCGCTTCGCATGGGCGATCTTCTGTACGGCAGACAGATCGGCGGTTTGGGCGCCACCTTTGGGCTGGGTCTCATCGCGGGCGGAATCTATTTGATGTTAAGAGGATTTATCCGCTGGGAGATATCACTTACCTTTTTGGTGGGTGTTTACGCAACCGCCTTATTGTTCAACCTGATCGATCCTGAACGCTTTGTCAGCCCCGCTATCCACATCTTATCGGGCTATACCTTAATAGGTGCTTTTTTTCTGGCCACCGAAGATGCTTCATCACCGGTGAATGCAATCCCGATGCTTCTTTACGGGATTGTCGGCGGGATTATGACCGTATTGATCCGAAATATCGGCGCCTACATCGACGGGGTGATATTGGCGATTCTGGTCATCAATCTTGTCAATCCGCTGCTGGACAAGATCAGACCGCAAGCTTTGGGAAAGGTTTCATAAAATGCGTGAAATGATAAAAATGGTGGTCGTCCTTACGATTCTAAGTTTCTTTTCAGGAGGTGTGCTGGCCTATCTGCGCAACAGTACCCAGGAACGGATCGATAATCAGGTGTTGGAGTTCGTAAAAGGACCTGCCGTTCGAACCATTTTCGAAGAGGCTGAAAACAATCCCATCGCTGATCGATTCATCCTGAAAGACGGTGATGTCGAAAGAACGATTTTTGTCGCTTTTTACGAAGGTAAGCCT
>JBAVYC010000746.1:0-4207 GCA_049698595.1 Desulfobacterales bacterium
AGGATTAAATCGATGAAGCCATCTTCGCCGCCCTTGAAATATTCTCCAAATCCCAACCGTTGGGCGAGTCCGGCGGCGATGTCGACATCCGATTTCGATTCATACAGCGGGTCCATCACTTTCTGCTGCAACTGAATGTAGGGATAGGGATGGGGGATCAGGTCTGAAAATTCCAGATAACTGCATACCGGCAGCACGATGTCGGCATAGCGGGCGGTCGGTGTCAGAAACAGTTCGGTGGCTACGATCAGGTCCAGCTGCGGGAATATTTCTTTCTCTATTTTTACGCTGTCGGCGCATTGATTCAGGAAATTGATAAACGAAAACCAGACCGCTTTCACGGGGTAAGGATGGCCTTTGATTACGGCATCGTAAAGCTGCAGAATCCCGAGCCGTGAATAGGACGCTTCACCCGGTTTGGCCTTCAGAAAAGGATTCCAGTTCAGGACTGCCGGCAGATGACCGCCCTTGAAGGTGGCCGTGACATTTCCGGTCAGCGCGGCCACGGACCCCAGTCCTCGGAGAGATATATCTCCGTGGTAGGTCCGGGTAAATCCCATGTGGGTTACGAAAATAACGGAAGTTGCGGTCCCGATTCTCTCGGCCAATCTGGCGACAAGGTTTGCATCAACGCCCGTAATTTGAGCCGTATGTTCCGGAGTATAATTCCGGGCCAGATCCCTGAGTAGCTGCAGTGACGGTTTACAGGCGATCCCGTTGGCGGTGAATGCGCCTGTCAGCGCCGGCTGGATGTCTGCAGCATTTCGCGCTTTAGGCGTGTCGGTCCTATCATCCCAGATGATGTATTCATTCTCCTCAGGCAGGCCGATATCTCTGCCCCGCAAATACTGGCCGTTGTCATCTCTTACCAGATACGGTCCCACCGTATGTCGCAAAATAAATGCATCATCCTGCAGTCCTTTCTCAAATATGACATGCATCAGGCCCAGCGCCAATGCAGTATCCGTGCCCGGTTTAAGGCCGATATACTGGTCGGCCTTGGAGGCCGTCACCGTGTAGCGGGGATCTATAACCACCAGGCGGGCACCCCCGGCCTTGGCATTCATGATCGGCCGCATCAGGTTCAACGGTTGGGATTCGCCGGGATTGGCTCCCCAGACCACGATCATGTCGGCTTCAGGTGTGCTGCCGGACCAAAGTTGGCCGAACAGCAAACCATAAGGGAACTGGGTGCCGAAGATGATCCGGCTGCCGCAGGGCAGACCGGCATCGCCATACCCCCACGCGCTCACCCGGGTCGATTGGGTCAGGCTGGCCAGACGCAGATAGGCACCGAATTTGGTCGTCCCGGAACCGGGACCCCCGAGAACCCAGGCAATTGCCGGCCAGCCATATTCAGCGGCGATTTGCTTGAACTTATGCGCGATGGAATCTAAGGCCTCGTCCCAGGAAATGCGTTCGAATCTCCCCTCGCCGCGCTCTCCGACACGCCGCATGGGATATCGCAGCCGTTCGGGGTGATAGGTGATATCCAGGCTCGAAAGACCCCGCAAGCAAATTCGGCGCAACTTCGGATCCGGGAATTCAGCCGGTTCGACCTTGACCACCCGATCGCCCTTCACATGGGCCAGAATCCCGCAGGCATCAATGCCGCAGTGGGCCGGGCAAACGGTGCGGATTAACTTGGTATCGTCTGACATTACGCTAAATCCTTACTTACTTTAACGAAAAAGACAAACATCGAAAAGACTGAACATCGAACATCGAACGTCCAACGTTGAACATCGAATATTGATGTCGCTCCGCTCAGGGCCGTGAGCCTGTCGAACGGCCGTTTTGATACTCGTAACGAGAATCTTAATTTATCCTTATGTTTCTTTATCTCTTCCCATTCAACATTCGATGTTGGACGTTCGATGTTCGATGTTCATTTTTTATTCAGTAAACCTTCCAACCTCTAACCTCCAACCTAAAACGCTCCGCCTGTTTTTCCCGACTTCCGAATTCAAACCCCTCTGTCATCTGTCTTCTATCCTCCGACATCTGTAATTAAAACCTGTATCCCCCGGCCATTATCTTCAGGTATATATCTCTGGTCAGGGGTTGATATTCTGAAGCCCCCGGTAGCAGGACGAATAAAGGATCTTTGATCTTATCGATATCAAATCCTTCCATCTTCAAATTTACTTTTTTAATCTTATGCGTTGGTGTGTATTCAAAATCCTTTTGGAATCGGACAAACTTTGGGACGGCATAGGAGGGCAGGGCGCTTTGAAAAAAATCTGCCAGCCTTTTGAAATCAAACGAATTGGCACCACATTCCGGAATGATTGAAATCATTCCCGCACGTCCATCGCCATCCGGCATTACCACACCGTAGACGGCAGATAGTGAAATTTGCGGCAGCGTATTTGCCACTTCTTCCACTTCGGTCGAAGATACGTTTTCGCCTTTCCAACGAAACGAGTCTCCGGTTCTATCCACAAACTGTGCATGTCCGAATCCAAGGTCGCGAATCAGATCTCCGGTGTTAAACCAGGCATCGCCCTCTTGAAAGACATTTTTAACAATTTTAGAGTCCGTAGCCTCTTTGCTGGTATAACCGACAAAAGGATTTTCTTCTGAAATTTCACCGATGAGCAAACCGGTTTCCCCAACCGCTACTTTTTGCATAAATCCTTTCTCGTCCCGCATGGGCTCATCGCCGTCAACATCATACTTAACGATGGCATAAGGGAGTCTGCATGTTCCCACCGTACAATCGAGATTCAGCATATTGACAAAATACAGATTGGATTCCGCCGCACCGTAAATTTCGAATACCTGGGAAATTCCGAAACGTTTCTTGAAATCTTTCCAGATATCCGGACGCAAGCCGTTGCCGATAATCTTATTTAGCGGGTTGTTACTATCGCCGGATTGCGGTGGTTGGTTCATCAGATAGCGACAGAGTTCCCCGATGTAACACCAGGCCGTGGCATTAAATTTGTGCACATCATTCCAGAAATTGCTGACACTGAATTTACGGCGGATGGCTACGGCGGAGCCATTTGCAAAAACAGTCGGCCAACTCAAGGCCAAAGCGTTGGTGTGAAAAAAAGGTAGCGGCACATATATGGTATCATGAGGCTTCATGTTTAAAACGATTTTACCGTTGTAATATTTGCATCTGACCAGCCGCCCATGGGTGATGACCGCAGCCTTCGGCATGCCGCCGGTGGTGCCGGAGGTAAAGACATGGGCGATCGTGTCTGCCGGTTTGACATCCGAAACGGTTGTTGGATTGGTCGCGGGAAAATTCCGGGAAGCCTGGTTAAAATCAATAAAACCCTCAGGCGCCGGCTTTTTACCCTTGTCCGCTATAAAATAAAGGGCTTGCTCCGAGCGCAGTCCCAACTCACCCCTTATTTCTTCAAACGCTTCGATGACCTCTTCTCCGATGATATAAACCCTGGCCGGATGGAGTGTCAGGCAATGCTTCAAGGAATCCCGGCGCAGGTTGGTGTTGATCATGGTATTGATCGCACCGATCTTGGCTATAGCGCTGTAGACGATCAGAAGCTCAGGACGGTTTTCCAGACAGACGCAGGCCACCTCGCCTTTTTTCATCCCATTTGAAATAAAAAAATTGGCACAGCGATTCACGGCTGCGTTGTATTCCCGGTAGCTGAGGCAGGCTTCTTCGGATTTAATGGCCGGATTGTCCGGAAATTTTGCCGCAGTGTCCTCCAGCATACTTCCCCAGGATTCCCGGTTTTCAGTACCAACATTCGCAACCTGTTTGCGGTTGCGAACTATGGTGGGCAACCGCCATACCAGGGGTAGCCAGCCTTTTAAATAATCGCTGAGTGAAACCAAGCCTTCATTATTTGATGGAGACTCATCCGCCATAAATTAAAATTCCTGAATTCTTTCTGATGATTAAAACTTTATCCCGGAAAACCTGAGAAAATGCCTAAAATTATAGTGTCGCTTCGCTCCGTCTTTTTTATGAACGCATATTTAGCGTCTGGAATAGCGTAATTCAGAATCTTAATATTATCGTACACCTTGCGTTTTTGATTTATTATCTTTTAGAGGTCAATTACCCGAGTTGGTTGCGATAAGAGCAGTGTCATCAATTTTTTGATATGTCGCGGCTTGTCTCGGACAGGTCCATTAAAATAGACAGAATACCTCAACTTTAGTCATTTTAGTCATTTTCTAATTTTAGTCATTTATTTATCTGTGTTTATCCGTGCTGATC
>JBAVYC010000747.1:0-2546 GCA_049698595.1 Desulfobacterales bacterium
GCGGCCAGCAGAGGCTATATTGATGCCGTCATCGTGCCCAGTGAGACTCGGCCCCGTCTTATCGATGCCCTTGAGGCCATTTGCGGCAAGCGTGAGACCAGACCTCCGAAAAAGCATGGCAATATTCCGATGTAAGAAATGACGAATGACGAATGACGAATGAAAAATTATTGAAGTCGCGTCGCTCCGGCATTAGATAAATATTAAGATCGATGGGAGAACTTATGGATAATCCAAAGAAGATCACCGCTGCAATCGCTGCCGTGACGTATTACATGCGGATGGAAGAAGAAGCCAGCTTAATGCAGCAGGCGGCCATGGGCGGCATGCCGCAGGCGCCATCTGTTTCTGCTCCGGCTAGCTCGCCGTGGGGTATGAATGGAAGACAAACCCAGATGCAGATGCGCAATCTGATGCAGCTGAGAACATTCAGATAATTTGAAATTGACAATTTGAGGATTCAGGTGCTGATAGCCGATAATAAATGTTTCGAAATTTTTACAAAATAGAGGAGAATCCTAAAATGAGTGATGAAAATGCAGTCGAAATGACGACCATGAATTACGACAAGGATAGACCGGCGGCGGAAAATCCCGTCAAAATCGAGGACCTGAGTCTGCGCGACGGTCACCAGTCTCTTTTTGCCACCCGCGGCAGAACCGAAGACATGATTCCGGTGGCCGAATTGATGGACGACGTCGGTTTCTGGGCCATGGAAGTTTGGGGGGGTGCCACATTTGATACCATGCACCGGTTTTTAAATGAAGACCCCTGGGAACGGATTCGGACGCTGAAGCGCTACATTAAAAAAACACCTTTTTCGATGCTGCTGAGAGCGCAAAACCTGGTGGGTTACCGTAACTATGCCGATGATGTGGCGCGTGCCTTTGTCGACAGAGCGGCCGCCAATGGGATGGACATTTTCAGAACTTTCGATGCCTTAAACGACTATCGCAATTTTGAAACCGTGGTTCCGGTAATCAAGGAGTGCGGCAAACATTTCCAGGGGTGCATCTGCTATACCATGACCGAACCGCGAATGGGCGGCGAGGTATACAATATTGATTATTACGTTAATAAGGCCAAAGATCTCGAGGCTATGGGCGCAGACAGTATCTGTCTCAAAGATATGGCGGGACTGATCGCACCCTATGATGCCTATGCCGTCGTAAAGGCTATGAAAGCCGCGGTCAAAGCGCCGATCCATCTGCACAGTCATTTTACATCGGGCATGTCTTCCATGACCCATCTCAAGGCCATTGAAGCCGGGGTTGATATCATCGACACCGTCATGGCGCCCTACGCTTATCGTACGTCTCATGCAGCGATCGAACCGCTGGTCATGACCCTGCTGGGCACCAACAGGGACACCGGTTTTGACATCAAACATCTGGCTGTCATTAATGACATTCTGGAAAAAGAAATTATGCCTAAATACAGGCATTTGTTGGACGACACCAAGATGGCCATCACGGATATAAATGTGCTGCTGCACCAGACCCCGGGCGGCATGCTGTCCAACCTGGTCAACCAGTTAAGGGAAATGGACGCCCTAGATAAGATAGACCAGGTCTATGCCGAACTACCGAAGGTTAGAAAAGATTTGGGGCAGATTCCCCTGGTAACGCCCACCAGCCAGATTGTGGGGATCCAGACCGTCAATAATGTCCTGTTCGATGATGAAAATGAGCGCTACAAGATGATTACCGGCCAGGTCAAAGACCTTTGTTACGGACTCTACGGCAAAACCGCTGTTCCCATCAACCCGGAAGTCCAGAAGAAAGCCCTTAAAGGCTATGACCGTGGCGAGGAGCCGATTGCCTGCCGCCCGGCCGAGGTTCTGGAGCCGGAACTGGAAAAAGCCAAAAAGGATACGGAAGGGCTTGCCGTTGATCTGGATGATGTGTTGATTTACGCGCTTTATCCGGTGACCGGCAAGAAGTTTTTGAAATGGAAGTACGGCAAGGAGCAGCCGCCGAAAGAGGTGCAGCCGAGGACCTTGGAGGATGCAAAAGCCGAACTGGAGCTGCTCAAAAAGGCCAAGGCCGGAAAATTGATTGAAATACCGGAAAAAACGGCGCCGGCCAAGGGTGACAATTTCCGGACCTTCAATGTGTTCGTGGATGATGAGTATTTTGAGGTCGGTGTCGATCCGGGTGAAGGTGCGCCAGTTATAAACTATGTTCAACCCATGCCGGGTGCGGCACCGGCAGCCTTTGCACCGGCTGCACGTGCACCGGTTGCACCTGCCCCGGCAGCGGCAACGCCGCTCCCGGCGGCTAAAGCCGACGCGCCCAAAGCTGCTCCGGCTCCGGCTGCCGCTGTCGAAGGCACGCCCCTGCTTGCACCCATGCCCGGTATGATTATCAGATTTGAAAAAAAGGTCGGTGATGAAATCAAAGAGGGCGAAACGGCCGTCATCCTGGAAGCCATGAAAATGGAAAATGCCTTGACGGCTCCGGCCGGCGGTAACGTCAAAGCCATCAATTTCAGCAGTGGAGATTCCGTGGCCAAGGGCGATGTGCTCTGTGTGATTGGATAAAGAC
>JBAVYC010000748.1:0-1957 GCA_049698595.1 Desulfobacterales bacterium
GATTCGGTGAAACGGGACGGTGGCGCCACCAGTTCCTACATCTTCTGGGTTCTCGACCTGCTGGGCCACAAGAACATGAAGGTGCTGGAGCAGGGCATCGACAGCTGGATCGATGCCGGTGGAGAAACGGTATCCACACCGCGCAAGGCCGAGGCGGTTCTCTACCAGGCCCCGTCGGGCGAGATCAACCTGCGTAAATGGGTCAAGGCCGAGTACATGCTGCCGCGACTCGGTGATCCCTATTATCAGATCCTGGATGTCCGGTCCCAGCAAGAATATCTGGGAGAAAAACCTAATACCGCTCTGGACGGCACGGTGCTCAAACTGGGGCATGTCCCGACCGCAACCAACAGCGACTACACCCTCAACTGGACTACCCCCGACATCAAGGCGCTTAAACCCTACGCGGTATTGCAGGAACGCTACAGAGGCCTCGACCCCGGCAGGGCCGTAATCCTCTATTGCCATTCGGCCCGACGCGGATCATTCGGATATTTCGTCCTCCGGCTCATGGGTTTCGAGGACGTGATGCTCTATGAGCCCTCTTGGATGGAATGGGGCAATAAACGCTATTTCTACCCGGTTGAAACCGCAGAGAACGTCCTCACCGGGGATGTCCTGCCGGGAGCGTCGTCCACACCCGCCGCCCTCAACCGTCTGGGAAAGACAAACCGGAAAAGCGGCGTGCCCGCTGAACCCGGAGGCGACCGCAGCTCCAAAAGCGGGTACGTCTCCTGCGGAGGATAAGCCCCATGGAACATACGAACAGAGAACCCATCCCCTATTGGAATTGGATCCCGGCCGCGTTTGCCCTGGCGGGCATCATCGTCTTTATTTTCGCCACCTACGGACCGCCGGCCTCGTCCAGCGGATTCGTCAGCACCCTCAAAGGCTTTTTTGAATGGGTGGCGCCGGATTACGTGGCGGCCAAGGTCCACTACAAGGCCATTCCCGGACCCGGATCGTGGCTTTTCGCCTTTGTGCTGGGCATGGCCATCGGTGGCTTTATCGCCGGACGGACATCCAAAAAAATCCCGGTGCGCGATATGCCGCCCATCTGGAAGAAGCGGTTCGGCGACAGCCGGGCAAAACGTTACGCAGCCACTTTTTTCGGCGGCTTCCTGATCCTCTTCGGATCACGGCTGGCCGGCGGCTGCACCCTGGGGCTTTTCATCTCCGGATCGACGCAACTGGCCATCAGCGGCCTTTATTTCGGCGTCGTTATTTTTGCCGTGGCCATGCTCACCGCCCGGCTGATCTTCGGCAAGATCGCGCAAAAGGAGGAGATCCAATGACAAATATTTGGCTGGGACTCTTTTCGGGTATTGCCTTTGGATTTGTCATCCAGCGCATCGGCGCCACCGACGCCCATCGAATGGCCCGCTCGCACCTGATGCTGGACGCGGATATCCCCCGGTTCATGGTTCTGACGGTGGCCTTGTCCGCCGTGGGCCTCTTCGGGCTGCAGGCGGTCGGCGTGGGGCGCACCCTGCCCCTGCCCACCAGCATCATCGCCACGGGGCTGGCCGCAGTGATCTTCGGCGTCGGATGGGGGCTGACCGGGTATTGCCCCGGCACCACCTGGGCGGCCGCCGGCGAGGGACGTATGGATGCGGTCTTCGCCCTGCTGGGCGGATTGGCCGGCACGGCCCTTTTCGCCCAGTTGCACGAGACGCTGATCCCCATTTTATACGACCCCACCAACGTGGGGCAGATCACCCTGACGGATCTGTTCGGCAATTATGCCGCAGCCGTCGCGGTGTTGGCCGTCGGTTTCGGCCTGTGTGCCTGGGGCATCGGAAAGCTATGGGCGCCGAACGAACGGGCCATCATTGAATGAGCAAATTAACCGAATGAGGAAATTATTATGCAGACTTACGATGTAATCGTCATTGGATCGGGAACCGGCGGTCAGACTGCTGCCTATGATTTGAAAGATGCCGGATTGAACGTTGCG
>JBAVYC010000749.1:0-2083 GCA_049698595.1 Desulfobacterales bacterium
TTTCTCGATTAGATCTCCTCCACACCCTCGGGCAGGCATAACCAGTTATGCTTAGATTTCAGGATAATAAATGTTTCACTTCTAATAACATTGCCCATTTTGAGAATTGTTTCAGTCGTGAATCGATACAATTCGTCCTTCCCTTCCTTACAAATTACCTCAGCAATAATATCGTAACGTCCAGTAACTACGCCTGCCCAGGCAACGTTTGGAAGATTGGCTATTTTATCCATTATCTGATCCAATTCCCCACCTGAACGGATGCTCATGGCAACCAACGCTGTTATCATTTCTTGATGTCGGCGTGGATTGATCAGTCCTGAAACTTTAAATATCCCGCTTTTTTCGAGATCTTTGATCCTGTTGCGTATGGTGGGGGCGGTTACATTAAGGCGTTTTGACATTTCACCGATCGGCATTCGCCCTTTTTCTGTTAGCAGGCGAATGATCTTATTATCCAACGTATCAAAATTTGTTTTATCCACAGGGCCTCTATTTTTTAATAAGAATATTTTTTTAACTAATTATATCTATAAAATAAATATATCAATAGAAATAATTATTATTATAAAATAATTCATAATTTTTTTTCTATATGGGAAAAAGAAGCAGCCTTCGACACCAGAGATCACGGGATCCAATCGGTACCGCTGGATCGTATTGTAGGCAGTGTCGGTCGATATCATGACTTTGACAACCGCTTCAGGGTTATGCAAAATATTCCTTCCGAGCGGCTACAATGGATCAGGGAGGCCATGCGGGAAGGTCGACCTTTGAAGCCCGTGGAGCTGTTCCAAATGAGGGACCCTATTCAATTTACAATATTCAAGAGGGAAACGTCCAGTTCTTAAAAGCCTCCCTGACGGCTTCGCGAAATTCGTAAATCGGTTTCGACGGTATCTGTGGGGAGGGGTATGCCAAGGCGTAGGTCAATTTCACCCGCGGACGAAAGGGGCGCAACGTAACCTCGTTGCGCCAGTGTTGGGCAGCGAAGGGCTCCATTAAGCCGATGCAGAGGTCTTGGGCGATCATGGCGTAACCGGTATGCGAGGTATGATAGGCCGTTACGTATCTGGGTTCTACGTCGGCTTTCTGTAAGATCTGCTCTTCCTCCTCCCAGGTGAGCGGTCCGGTGGGCAGGGTTTTTAACAGCGGAATCCCGACCAAGTCTTCGGGGGTAATGATATCTTTCGATGCCAGGGGATGCGAAATGGGCATGGCACAGTAATTTTCGGTTTCGAGCAGCGTTTCCACCTCGATACCGGTGATGGGTGGGAAAGCGAGGGTTACGGCTAAGTCAACACGCATTTGCTGTAACCGTTCAAGGAGATCCGTGACGATGACCGTGTCCACATTGATTATGATCTCGGGATAATGGACGCGAAAGGCTTTAATGGCCACCGGCAACAGGGTGGCCGACAAAGCGGGCGTACAAGCAATTTTCAATTCGCGGGGTTCGCTGCGGCGAATTCTGGCGGCCGTTTGATCCAGGCGTTCCAGGCCCAGAAAACTCTGCTCAACTGCTTCATAAAAACGCATGCCCGCCGTGGTCGGCTGCAGACGGCCTTTCAAGCGTTTAAAAAGTGTGAACCCCAGTTCCTCTTCCAAGGCCTTGATCAAGCGGCTGATCGCAGGCTGGCTGACAAACATGCGACTTGCGGCTTCCTTGGTAGTTCCGGTCAAGATAACATGCCGAAAGGCCTCGAGTTGTCTGAAATTCATTAGGTTAGGTCCTTTCCCGGTAGTGATTTGTTCCGCACTTTAAAATTATACCGCCGCTAAAGCAATAAAATATGTGCATACACTATGAAATAATATGGCTTGACATTGTTAATTTCTTGCGTATAGCCCTATTTTAAAAAGAAAATAGAGATAAAAAATATTTTCTTTTTAAACATTTTTTTCTTGATATGTTTTTTATATAAATATTATTTTCTAAAAAAGTTTCTATTAAAAATAGAAAGGCCCTGTAGCCAAAACAAATCTTGATACATTGGATAATGAGATCATTTGTCTGCTAATCGGGAACGCGCGAATGCCGATTGGTGAAATGCAAAAATCTCAATGTAACCTCCCCAGCCAT
>JBAVYC010000750.1:0-6770 GCA_049698595.1 Desulfobacterales bacterium
GCGATCACATCCCCACAGAAGTAGAACGATACAAATTGTGCTAATCAAATATCGCATGATCACAAGTTATTCCCCATCATTTGCTGGTTGGCCTGTTTAAGGAATTATTTATTTTTTTCTCTTTTTCTTATTCGATTTCTTTTTCGACTTCTTTTTCGATACCGACTTCTTTTTAGGAGGCGTTTCTATAAATTTATAGGTAACAGCCGTGCATCTGGTGCTGAGTTCCTTACTGTCTTTGCCTTTTGTAAGTCCTATTTGAATATCGCGTATGTTGATGATTCGCGATAATCTGGCGACCTGATCAAAAAATTTGGCCAAGTTGTGATAATCCGCCCTTATGCTCAGGGCAACAGGGATTTCTGCATAAAATTCTTTTGCCCTTTCCGGTCTGGGCTCGAAAAGTAAAAAATCCATCCCCACTGGCTGGCCGGAGCCTGAAATACTGGTCAGCAATGAAGGAATCTCTTCTTTTTCAGGCAACTTTTTCATGGCCAGTTTGAATTGCGCTTCGGCCTCTTTCATTTTGGCCTGGAATTTATTTAGATCGGCGGCATTCCGTTTGGCTGTCGTAAGTTTCTTTTCTATTTCTTTCAGGTCGGCCCTTAAGGAATTGATTTTTTCAAATTTGGGCCATAACAAGAAATAGATGAAAAATCCGGCAAGCAGTGTGAAAAATCCCGTCGATATCAGTATCCGCTGTAATTTGGATAACTTTTCAACCTTCTCAAAAAAAGGTTCAATAGATTTTGCAAGACCTTTTTTATCCATTATTTTTCTGCCTTGGCATTCTCAAGTTTATTATTCGATTCTGGGTCAATTAACGGTTTCTTTGTGCAACTGATTGCGAAGCTTTTTAAATCTGTGGCTTGGGCCTTTGTTCTTTTAAGGGTTTTTAAATCGACTTCCTTAAAAAGTCCGCAATCTTCCAGGCGGACCATGAAATCGGCCACGGTTTTATTGTCCAGTGCGATGCCGTTGATTTTGACATTTTGTCCCCTGGATTCCAGATAAGTAAACCACATGCGCTTGGGCACAACGACCTGAGTCATAATATCCAGCAGACGGGTGGGCTCAAAACGGTTGGCTTCAAGCGTTTTCATGACCGCCATTTTTTTCTTCAGATTGTTGAGCTTTTTCTTAATCTGGGCAATTTCGTCATTGATTTTGTTATATCTTGCCAACTCTGTTTTGGTGTTCTTTATATTGGTATTCAGGCTGTCAATTTTGTTGCTTAAACTGAAATTATAGTAAAAAAAGATGATCAGCAAAAATACCAGAGAAAGCATAAAGATAGAGACTTGGCGACGTATGTTTTCTTTTTTGCGGGCTGCCCGAAAAGGCAGCAGATTTATTCGTATCATTATTTATCGTCTACTTTTCTCATTGCAAGACCCATGCTGATGGCTGACTGGGGCGCAATTTGTTTTATGAATGCGTCATCGAAGATTTTCTGGTCAATTTCAAAGTTTTTAAACGGATTAATCGATTCAACCTCAGCCGATGCTTCGGTGGCCAGAAGTTCTCGGAATTCCTCAATATTGGCACCTCCGCCACTGAGAATGATACGCTTAATTTGATCTTCAGGATAAGTGGAATAAAAAAAGTCGAGGGCTCGTCTTATTTCCGTACACCAATCGGCGACGACCGACGAAATAATGCCTTTTAAATCCTCAGCTGTAAGCTTGTCCGGTTTATCTCCATATTTCAACTGTTCGGCTTCTTCAAATGAGCACTCGATTAATGACATTATCTTTTGGTTGATTTGCCCGCATCCCAGCGAAACGTCACGCATAAACAGCGATGAATTGCCTTTGAGAATGTTCAATGATGTTTTGCTGGCTCCGATATCAATGAGTGCAGTGTTTTCGCTTTGCAGGTCATAGTTGGCTTCAAATGTGTTCTGCAAAGCAAATGCTTCAACATCTACAATGCAGGGGTTGAGTCCGGCCAGATTGACGAGGTTGATATAGTCATTAACCATTTCCTTTTTGGCCGCAACTAGAAACACATTCATCTGACCCGGGTTGGATTCGCTTTCCCCGAGGATTTGGAAATCAAGGTTGACATCACTGATATCAAAGGGGATGTACTGCTCGGCTTCAAAGTGAATGGTTTCCTGAAGCTTTTCTTCATCCATGGTTTGAACACTGATTTTTTTAACGATGACCGAGTATCCGCCAATTGATACGGCTACGTTGCTTTCTTTAATATTGTAGGATTTAAATAGCTGTTTGATCGATTCCGCAACGGTCTCAGCGTCGTTAATGGTGCCTTCTTCGATGGCCCCATGTGCAATGTCCACGATGCCAAAGCGTTTTAGCGCAAGGCCTCGTTTAGTTTCTGTGATTTCAGCCGCCTTTATGGACCGGGAACCGATATCGAGTCCGACGATGTTATCTTTTTTTCCAAAAGCCATGGGAGACGTTTAATCCTTTAATCTAAATTTTTACTCATATTTGGTTTCCCGAAGCATTTCTTCGGAATTACCATGTCTATCCGGACTGCCTTCTCTGTTATACGGCATTGCAATTTTTACGCCAATGCCGGACAGTAGTACCGGCGGCTGGTGAATATTAAATATATTTTTATTAAGTTGCATTATATTCAGTATTCTAGGAGAGTTGTAATTCACTTTTTGCTCGCTGCGAAGAAAGATTCATTCGGCCTGGTTTGATCTTTAAACTTTGCAATTTTTCTTAAAACCGTCAAAATATTGAAATGTCCGATATGCATATTCTTTGTATCGGTCGGGTTATTGGAAACTTTAGAAAAAAAGCTTTAATTTGACATTAAAAATGAATATCTTTAATATTACTGAATAAATAATCCTTCAGCAGGCCCTCTAACTGGAAATAAAATCTGTCAATGAACACCATATCTCCTGAAGAAAGCATTAAGCCGTTTCGGCTGGTCAAATATTTTGCCTTTCCAGGTCTTGTCGTGATTTTTTTGACTACGATCATACTATCGGTGTTTAATACCCACTGGGTCAAAAAAATGCAGCGCCAGAAAAGCGAGGATTATGCCCATAGTCTTATCGAAAATCTGAACCACCAGGTGTTTATTCAGGTTATCATTCCCATGGGATTCATATTCGGAAAGATTCAATTCAGCGATCAGAAACAGTTCGAACGCGTGGATATGGTCGTTCGCGGCACCCTACACAGCTTTAAGGTCGAAGCCCTCAACATATATAGTATGGATAACACGATTTCCTATAGCTTTGATCCGGATTTGATCGGCCGTAAAAATTTCGGAGGCACAGGATACCAACAAGCGCTTGAAGGCAAAATTACTTCCAGACTCGTTCAACGAGGTAATTTTTTCGAGATTTCACTCGGCTTTCCCAAGGAAGCACGGCTGATCACATATGCTCCCTTGCGCGCAGAACCCGAATTGTTCAGGATCACCGGTCCGGTGCTGGGCGTGGTTGAAGTTGTACTGGATTTATCCGAGGATTATCAGACCATTTTCAGAATTCAGATATTGGTTGTGATCACCTGCACCGTGATGATGGGTATGCTTTTTGTTGTGTTGATTTTTGTTGTCAAGCGCGGTGAGGGCATTATTCAAAAACGGGCTCTGGAACAGCTCCGGCTCAAGGAACGCCTAAGCCAGGCTGAACGGCTTTCCGCCCTTGGAGAGATGGCTGCCGGAATATCTCATGAAATTCGCAATCCCCTGGGGATCATTAGAAGTTCCGCTGAACTTCTAAAGAAAAAAGTGACCAAAATCGACCCCTCGAACACAATGCCGGATATCATTGTCGAAGAGTCCAGTCGCCTCAACAGTATCATTACCGATTTTATTAATTTCGCCAAACCCGGAAGCCCTAAACTGAATCTGTGTCGGATCGAGGACGTCATTGAAAAAAATGTTGCGTTTCTATCCATGCAGATGAAAGAAAAAGGATATACCATAAAAAAAGACTATCAAAATTTTCTGCCGGAAATACAGGCCGATGCAGACATGCTCTACCAATCTTTTTTGAATATCTTCCTTAATGCCATGCAGGCGATGCCCAATGGGGGAATTATTGAGGTTGCAGTACGTTCCAATAGTAAGGTGGTAACCATCAACTTTGACGATCAAGGTCAAGGAATCGCCACAGAAATTCTGGAAAAAATCTGGGACCCGTTTTTTACCACGAAAGAGATGGGAACCGGTCTGGGTCTAGGTATGGTTAAAAATATCATTGAATCTCATGGCGGCAACATACAGATTGACAACAGAGCTCAGGGTGGGACGCGAGTGACCGTCGAATTGCTGGTGGAAAATCCGGGTCTGGCAGCAGAATAGTGTCACGAATTTTTGGTTGGTAGTCAAAAATGTTTTAGGTGACAGGTCAATTGAATATCGAATCAGCCGGCGGAAACAGTAAAATTTAGATAGAGAGATCCGATCACTATGGAAACAATTCTAATCGTTGATGATGAAAAAAATTATCTGCGCGTGCTCAGCGCGGTATTAGAAGAAGAAGGCTACGAAGTCCTGACCGCTCAGAGCGGCGGGGAGGCGCTTGAGATCCAGGAAACGTCGGATCTGGACCTGACTCTGACCGACATGAAGATGCCCGGCATGGACGGTATCAAGCTGCTCGAACACATCAAGGCTAAGGATCCGGATCTGCCGGTGATTATGATGACCGCCCATGGTACGATCGATAAAGCGGTAGAGGCAATGCAAAAAGGTGCCTACAGCTATATTCTGAAACCTTTCGACAACGAACGCCTCACCATTTATGTAAAAAAAGCTGTTGCCATGTTCCAGGTGGTCAAGGAGAACCGGCGCCTGCGCAATGAGGTAAAATCCCAATACCGCTTCGGCAATTTTATTGGAAAGAGCAAGGCTATGCGGGAAGTTTTCGAGATGATCCGAAAAGTGGCCCCGGCAAACGCCAGTGTTCTGGTGGAAGGCGAGAGCGGCACCGGCAAAGAACTGGTAGCCAAGTCCATTCATTTCAACAGCCCACGCGGTGATAAACCCTTCATCGCGGTGAATTGTTCGGCCCTGTCAGAAAATCTGCTGGAAAGTGAACTTTTCGGCCACGAAAGAGGGGCTTTTACCGGGGCGGTAGCCAAGAAAAAGGGCCGCTTTGAGCTGGCCGATAACGGGACCCTGTTTCTCGATGAAATTGGGGAACTTTCCACCAGCCTCCAGGTGAAATTGCTGCGCGTACTGCAGGAAAAAGTCTTTGAACGGGTAGGCGGCACCCAACCCATATCTGTGAACATCCGGATTATTGCGGCAACCAACAAAATTTTAAAGGAAGAAATGATCAACGGTCGTTTTCGGGAGGATTTGTTCTACCGTCTCAATGTAGTCCGCATTCTTTTACCACCGTTAAAGAAGCGACAGGAAGATATTCACCTTTTGGTCAAACATTTTATCGAAAAATACGCATACGAACGTAAAGCAGCCGTTCCTGTAAAAGGAATTGATCAGGAAGTGGGTCGATTATTTTATGATTACAGTTGGCCCGGTAATGTCCGTGAACTTGAAAACTTAATTGAACGGGTCATGATTTTGTGCCCCAATGATACTATCAGGGTATCGGATCTACCGGCCGGTTTTAAAGATAATGTGCACAATGCGCTCCATCTGGAAGGCGTCCCGACCCATGCCAAATTATATGAAACTTTGGCTATGATTGAAAAAGCGATGATCGAAAGGGCCTTGAAAATGGCAGATAATGTTCAAGCCCATGCGGCTTCCATATTGGGAATCGGGAAAAGTGGTCTCAATCAAAAAATAAAAAAGTACAATCTGGACGTTGGCTCAAAAAATTGAAGATTGAATATTCATTTAACCCGACATTCGTTCCTTGACAAGATCGATATAGATAAAATCCTGATGGTCGGTAAGAATTTTATTATAGGCTTCCCGGCTTTTTTCGTTCTCACCCAATTTATCATATAACCGGCCCAGATGAAAAAGCGCTTCATCACGCATAATAGGTTCCGGTGCCGTAGAAATCTTTTCAAAATAGCCGACTGCAGTCGAATAATCCTTTTCCTGTTCATATGCATAACCAAGGTTGCTGAGGATTTGTTGGTGAATCATCGGATATTTGGCGAAATCCGTCAGCGCTGTTTTGAACAGCTCAATGGCCTGTTTATATTTGCCGGCGTTATAACAGATATTGGCATAAATTATTCGAGCAAGTTTTGCACTCTCTTTTCCTTTATATTTGTCAAGAATAAATTGGAAATCCGCCGAAACCTCGCCATAAACTTCATCCGGCTGTTTATCTGCTTTTAGGCTGTTGTACTTCGTGAGATTTTTGTCCAATAACGCTGCGGCATTGTTTTCTGCCCGGATCGAAAAAAAACGATAACCGGAAATAATCAAGGCCAGTATCACTATGATTCCAAGTGCATAGGCTAATTGATTTTTGTGATCGACGGCGAATCCGATCAGCTTGCCGGAAATGGTCATAAACTCATCGGGTTCCCTTAATAACTCTTTGCGGGTCTTTTTGCGTTTCTTTGCCATAAGTCCTCTTTATACCTCCCTAATAGAATGTATCGGAATTTCTACAATCCATTAGAATTACAGTGTTTTTGGCGGCCGTTTTCTTGACAAGTCACATGGAATGGTGGAATAGTAGAATTTTGGAAGACTGGGTATGAAAAGCGGAAAAAAGTCTATTCTACAAAAAATGTTGAATCTACGTTCTTTG
Organism: Desulfobacterales bacterium; assembly: GCA_049698595.1. Classification (GTDB taxonomy): domain Bacteria; phylum Desulfobacterota; class Desulfobacteria; order Desulfobacterales; family JAFDCJ01; genus JAFDCJ01. The sequence continues at coordinate 6,686 of JBAVYC010000750.1, forward strand.
AAGATACCCACCCATCATATTTTTTATATATTTACCTTATTAACTTGTCAGTCTCAAGTTCTAATATGCTTATCCTGAACTCGGG
>JBAVYC010000751.1:0-3446 GCA_049698595.1 Desulfobacterales bacterium
AGTCAAGGCGTCTGAGGGTGAAGTCGTAGTTCTTTACTTCAAACCCTCAGCAACGCAGAATCTGAAGTCCTCCGGCTTTCCCGAAGGGGAAACAACATGGCAAAATCGACCCCCATCCTTCGAATTCACCAATGGAGGTATCCATGAATTTGTCATTTTGATATGATATTTGAAATAATTGCAGACCATTATCTAAGTTTTGCCATGTTGTTTATGCAACTAAGGGGTTACCTCGGATGCCCACGATTAAAGGGCTGCACCCGACGCTCGCGATCAGCGTCTCTTTCGAGACCGTTTGCGGCTCCCCATTGACCCGTTCTTGATCGTCAGGCGGGGCTCGCCGCCACCCGGGGGCAGGATTATCTCGTCCTCCGAAGCAACCCATACAAAACGTGACCGCGATTTACTCCCCTTGTAGGCCGGGACCCGGAAACGGCGCACATGGAAACTGCAACTGATCAGGAGCTGCTCGAATTTCCTGCTTGGCTCAGCCGACCACACGGCCAGGCACCCCTGTTCGCGCAGTGCACGGCGACAGGCCCCAATGCCTTGACGACCGTACAGACGGCGGTTCCCGGAATCGGTCATCGCATTGGGACCATTATCTATATCCAGCAGGATCGAATCGAATCTGCTCTTGGAACCTGAGATAAGCTCGACGATATCGCCCGTCTTGAGGTCCACCCGTTTATCCCCCAGGGGCCGACCATTGAGTTCCCCGAAAAACTCACGATTCCATTCGACGACAGCACCCAACAGTTCACCCACCACCACTTGAGCGTCAGAGCTGAGCATGTCGAGTGCCTGGCGCAGGGTATAACCCATACCCAATCCGCCGATGAGTATTTTGGGTGCCTTGCGACCATCCAGATGCGCACAACCCAGCCGCGCCAGCGCCAGTTCCGACTCATGGTGGCGACTATTCATCAAGTCCTGACCGTTGATCTCGATCGCGAAATCACTATCATGCTGATAAAGCACCATCTCGCCGCCGTCCGGGGTTCGGGCCGTAGCTATTTTTATTCTCGGTTTCATGACGCCATCCTAATAATGACAAGTGGCGGGTGGGCTGCCGGCAAACCCATTTAATTGAAATCACATCATGTTTGCACATGAATTATGCCAGAAAGAGAGGCTAGATCAATTTATAAATCACACCACCCCAGGACAATCCAGCGCCTAAACCGATGAGCATGATGGTGTCCTTTGGTTTCAGCATGTTTTTTTCCATGAGTTCGTCAAGTGCAATAGGAATGGTTGCCGCCGTTGTATTTCCATATCGTTGAATATTGTTATACATTTTTTCTTCCGGGATATTCATCCGTTCCCTGAAAGCTTCGTTTATTCTCAGATTTGCTTGATGGGGAATAACCATATCCAAATCCTCAATTTCCATGTTTGCTTTTAGCAATAGTTCTTCGGTTACCTTAGGCAGGAGAGTCACAGCCAATTTGAATACCGTCTTTCCATCCATATAAGGAAAATGTTCCTTGCTTTTTATTACGGCGTGACTAATTGCCTTTCCGGATTTTCGGGCCGGTAATCCAACGCGCAATGCTCCTGAATATTTTCCGTCAGCATGGAGGATCGAGGTTATGATGCCGACTTCCTCACCGGTTTCAACAGCTTCAATGCAAACGGCACCGGCACCATCCGCAAAAATTACCGCTGTATCACGATTTTCGGTTGTCAACTCCAAGTATCGGCTTTGATATTCGGCACCTACCAAAAGAATTTTCTGTGCTTTGGCACTCCTGATATAGGCATCGCAGATTTCCAGTCCATGCAGAAACCCGGTACATTGCTGACGGATATCGAGAGCTGGTACCTTTTTCGCACCCAGTCGGTTTTGCAAAAATACTCCCGAACCCGGCACGTTCACGTCGGGTGTCATGGTTGCAAATACAATTAAATCCAGGTTCTCGGGATTCCAGCCCGCTCTTTCCAGTGCTATCATTGAAGCCTCATATGCAAGATCCGATGTCCCGACATCCTCACCTTCACCGACCCAGTGCCTGGCTTCGATGCCTGTGCGTTGCACAATCCACTCCTTTGATGTTTCCATTAATTCGCTTAACTCTTCGTTTGTGACATGCCTATCGGGTACATACCGGCCGGTGCTCTTTATAACTGATCGTTTCATAGGATTAGAATGTCTCCTTGCCTTTTAGAACACGGATCGTGTCGTAATATGAGATCATTTTAGCTGCTTTCTGGTGGTGCAATGCCCCTGAGTGGTTCTGGTACTTTAGTTTCTCTGCCTTTCTTGTACTTTAATTTTGAATCCATTTTTAAGTACCAACCTCTCGCCAATACGAAATAGCCCGCAAAATAACCTTATTACCAACGCTCACATAAATATAATGGGTGCAACTTTTTCCTGAATAGGCACGATATACCCTATATCTTAGTTACTGAAATACTGCAAGGTTATCGCCGGAGTTTTCAGATCAATGCTAACCGGTTCTGATGTGATGCGTGTCATTGCCATCAAACGTTTTTGAATATCAAGTTTCTGGAATATTCTGAAGTAAGGCTAGAAGCCAAATTGGGTGACAATGAAATAACGCGGGGGAACTGGGGCGATGCCAAAAGCCGAGAACCGGAGCGGTTTTTTATGCAAAAGCTCCAATGCAGCCCTGGCTCCTTGAGTGTGCTTGATTGATCCGGACTTGTATGACGTCGGACCAGATCGAGTAAAGAAAACGATTTACAGGATAAATGGGATTTTTCCCGCCTGCGGCAACATACCCCCCTTAGTTGGGGTACCCTTAGGCTGAAATCCATCTATCTAAATAATGCGGCTAGATCTTTACTGCCGGTTATTTCTTTAACCTTGTTATGACCCCTTTTTTAAAGTCTTCACCTTTGGCGTCATCTCCCAATTCACCAGCGATTCCCTCGAGCACGCTCTGCAGGTTCTCTTTATTATTGAGATTGCCAACCCTTGCAAAGTGCTCCTCACATATGATAGCGGCCATGGGACCTAAATACTCCGTGGCTTCCAGCTCAATCGCTAGCCTGGCAGCTCCGTTTGTATTATCTGAAGGTTCGCTTTTGGGTGCTGGTTCGGTGGTTCTCACTGCTGTAGCTGGTGTAATTTCACCGATCCCCAGAAATTCGAAAAGCGCTTTGGATGACGGCAGCGAGGCATCTACTTCGCTGTGTCGCAAAACACCCGGTGCGAAAGTAAAGCGGCCTGCTCTGACCTTACGGATGTTCTCTAAAGCAGCCGTTCCCTTAGACTGACGGTAAGCAACCCCAATAATTTGGCCATCCTTAATACTGATTGAGGCATAGTGGTTCTCCCGGGTCGCCAATGAGAGGGTACCCGTCTCTCCACCATCACATATGTGCCGGAGTTTCCCAACGATTTCCTTGTAGCTGCTTAATGGTTTTTCTATGGACATGATTTTGATCCAGTGCTTAAATTAGGACACAGATTT
>JBAVYC010000752.1:0-1671 GCA_049698595.1 Desulfobacterales bacterium
CTGCGGGATGATGAATCCCCAAATTCGATTTATAGGTTGCAGGGATAAAAAGTTTCGATTAAATAGAGTCTGAAATCAGATTGACGCGTTGTAAGTGAATGCGTATGAGAAGGATGCCCTCATGGGTCTTCAGATCACGGTTGATGCGCTACGAAGATTCGCTGAAAAATTTGTGGAACGGGAACCCGGCCGGCTGGGAACCGACGGGTGGTGGCAGACGCCTCTGCTGGCCACCGCCCCGATCGATTCACGATTCGATCAACTGCCCCGGATAGCGGCAGACGATCACCTTCACCCACGGGAGCTTCTGTCCACGGCGAAGTCGGTAATTGTATTTTACATTCCGTTTAAGAAGGAATTGGTAAAAGAAAATCGAAAAGGGGACCGTCCCTGCCGCAGCTGGGGCGTTGCCTATGTTCAGACCAACGATCTCATCGGACGGCTGAGTCAGGCCCTGGGGAACTGGTTGACGGAAAAGGGATTTAAATCCGGTTTAACACCGGCCACCCACAACTTTAATGAGACCAAATTGATGGCGCGTTGGTCCCACAAGCATCTGGCACATCTGGTGAAACTGGGCCGGTTCGGCGTTCATCACATGTTGATCACGCCTGCCGGATGTACCGGACGTCTGGGAAGTCTGGTCAGTGAGATTGAACTGGGAGAACATCCTCTGATTCAGACCGCAGAGGCCTGTCTACTCAAAGCCGGCAGGGAATGCGGACAATGCATAAAGGCCTGCCCGGTCGAGGCGCTCAGCCTGGATGGATTTGACCGTAAACGATGCTGGGATCGTCTGAATGAAAATCGCCGGGCTTTGGATTATTTTTCCAACCTCCCGGAAAGCACCCATGTCTGTGGCAAATGTGCCGCGCTGATGCCGTGCAGTTTTAAAAACCCGGTCTCTGCCCTGGAAAGCAGTGACAATTGAGCCCCGAACCTGGAACCCCTCGGCTCACAAATAGATAGCCGCCTAACTAATTATCCTCCAGATAAAGCTGAAAGTCCCTGATTAACTTTCCCCAGAAGCGTCATCAGCTCCAACCGATCCTTTTCGGTCAGGTTCGCCATAGTTTTCGCAACGCGGCGATAATAGTCGGGCAGCATTTCAGCCAGAACCTGACGGCCCTTGGGTGTCAGACGTACCCCAATTTTTCTGCGATCCTGCTGGTGAGCCCGGCGTTCAATCAGATCATCCCTCTCGAGCCTGTCTAAGAGGCCGGTCATGGTGGCCCGTTTCACACCGACCTTTTCTGCCAGAGATGATGGACTGGCCGCTTCATCCGGATTGCGATTCATAACAATCAGAGTTAGAAACCGTCCCTGAGATAAACCGTGGTGGCCAAGAATCGCTTCAAATGCCGTCAGCAATTCACTTCCGGTGCGCAAAAGCGCGGCACACGCCTTAATGGCCGAGGGATTCATATTGGGATAGCGTCTGGAAAATTCAGGCAGGGTCGTGTCCGTCGGGAGATCTTTCAGATAGAACATAGCATTTTGTTTCCTTGGGGAATCAGTAATTCGATACCTTATAGTAAGGTGGCAAACTATAATTGTCAATCCTTATTTTTTATTCTTTAGCAGATGAATTGTTTCGCTGCCTCGCGCATATGGTAGGTTGGGTTAAGCGGAATTCCAACGCAATTTTTGTTGGGTTCGCCTGATTTAATG
>JBAVYC010000753.1:0-9091 GCA_049698595.1 Desulfobacterales bacterium
TTTATTGAAATTTGGGTTCGACAGGATGGATAGGATGATTCAGATCGCCGACGGCCACAGCACCAGTTTGGCGTCGTCTTTTTCAAAACCTGCTTTCAGCAGAGGGCCGGCAAATGGGCTTGTGGCGGCCGGCTGGCTGTTGATGTGTTGAATTTCGATCCGGTTTCCCGGTTTGAAGGGGTAGTGCATTTTCAGGTAGCCTCGAAATATTTGTGCCAACTTCTCCCAGGCCTGCCGGTGAAGGTTGTCTAAAACGAAAAGTCGCTGAAAATTGCGTTCACAAACCAGGATGACCCGACCGTCCGCTAACACCAGATGATTGGCGGCCGAACGCACAACTTTTTGCGGTCTGCCGCTGGAATGGACGACACCCCAATCTATAGCGCCGCCAAAGGGCAGGGCAGGATCCAAACTGCTGAGCAAAATCGGTTCGGCCTCCGGATTAGCCGGTCGGACGATTATTTTTTCATGTAATTCTAAAGCCTCAGGAAGGACAAATTGCAGGCCGGAAAGCCCGGTAACAAAGTGGCCCCGGCGGATTTCGTCCTCACGATGGTGGTGTGATGAGACGATGCGATGGGCTGTTTTTAATTCGCTTAGCTACACGGCAGGATCCCTTTTACAGCGCCGGATTAAATTTTCATCATCGTACGAATATTGAATCCGGGTCTGATAATGCTGTTCGAGGGCCGCTGACACGGCAATCGCCCAGGCGCCGTTTACCCGGGCGCCGAAAGTTGCATGTAAGATGAGTAAAGGCTGGCCGCCGCTGTCAATCGTTGTTTCCACAACCACCCGCTTATCGGTGGCGATCACCTGCCCTTTTTTTTTGTTGACGCACAAAATAATCGACCAGATTGACGGCAGTATTCTCATCGACCGAAAATTTTTCCAAAAGCCATTTTTGTGCCTGACCGTCCCGGATCTTCTCAATTAGTTTTCTTCGGAAGCGCCCGATATTTTTACTTGTGGAATATTCACGGTGCAGGGTATCCCCTTTCCAGAAAGGTGCGCGAGGATTGATCGCTGCAAAAGGACTTACGATGATGCGATCGGTTGTGATTTGTTTTATCAACCACTCACTGTTTCCGAGAAAAAAAACCTCCGCCACGCGTGATTCAAACACAAATTATTCTTCAACTTCGCCCAGTTTGACATGGGTGTTTTCCAGATAAACCCCGTAATACCCCCGATCCGGAATGGTACCGCCATTCATCGCGGCCACCAGGCGACTGCCGCGCCGGTTACGTTTCTAGGCGCTTGCAGATGTACCACCAGATCGATGCTGCCGATGTCAATTCCCAGCTCTAAAGAAGCTGTGGCAACCACGGCTGGTATTCTGCCTGATTTCAGGCGGGTCTCAATGGCATAGCGCGCATGTCTGGAAATGCTTCCGTGATGGGCTAATGCCAGCTGAGCCTGCGGGTCACCGGTTATTTGGTGGTGCAGCTGGTTTAGTTGCCTGGCAATTTTTTCGGTTTGGGACCGCATCCCTGCCAAAAATCAGAGTGCTATTGTGGGCCTGGATCAGCTCATAAAGCATCCGGTAAACCGGTTGCCAGACACTGGATTCGGGAAGCTCCCGGAAAGTCATTACCGGCGTCAGCACTTGAAGATCCATGTGTTTGCGACGGCCGCAGTCAATTATTTCAACCGGCCGTGGGGTCGATTTGTTTCTACGGACGCAATATTGCTGACCGCCGAGGTAGGCAGCGATACGGTCAAGAGGCTTTTGGGTGGCCGAAAGGACGATGCGGATCGGTTCGCTTTGACATAGCGGTGCCATTCGTTCCAGCGAAAGGCTCAAATTTTCTGGGGAGGACTGGGGGCCGCAAAACGGTTTTTGAACCAGTGTTCGATGATCGGGTGAAATCCGAGACTGTTAAGTTGGGGATTGGACATATGGGAAATTAACCCTAAATTAGCTATAAAAGCTCAATTAGGCGTTAATGGTTATTCGTTATTGGAGTATGATGATCCCTTCATTTTATTATAGATGAAATATGGAAATGGATTTTATTCCGCTGACGCTAATAACCAGTAACTAATAACTCCAAATTGCTTTCAGTTCGGGGTTAATTTGAGTCTCTGGCCGGGCTGAAGGGTCGCCTTGGAACCCAAATTGTTGTAGCTGCGCAGCTGGTCGACTGTCAGACCGTACTGGCGGCTGATCCCCCACAGGGTTTCCTTCGCACGAACCTGATGGAATTTGGCTTTTGTTTGCTTTTGATCTGTCTTAGCCGGTTGCGGCGCTTGAGAGGATTTCTGGTGTAACGCACCTAATTCTTTTATAATTTGATCGATTTGGGTCGTAACAGTTGAATTGAAGCGATCAAATCGCTCGCTGATTAAGTTCAAATTCTGTTCCTGTCTGCGAAGTCCGTCAAGGGCTTGATCGATTGCGTCAATGGCGGTCATTTTCTTTTCCAGCTGCTGAATTTTTGCTTCGAGTGTTTGCAGCTGCTTGCTGTCGACGGTATCTTTGGAACCGGAGAAAAAGATCACAAGAAGGATAACGATGACAACTAACCCGGCACCGCCGATGATAAAGGGGTTTAAATAGTTTTTGAGGGAGATACCTGAGTGATCGTCGTAGTAATCCTCCTGGTTTAAGTCCCGCACTTCTTCATCGTCATATTTGTCATTGATAACAAAATTATCGTGGTTCTCAATTTTCGTGTCGACCATAGTGGTTAGACTTCCTTAATTTTATAGGTGTGGATTTAACCCCAATTTTGCAAAAGCTAGATCTGCTTTAATCAAGGTTGAGCGGTTCAGGGTTCAACGTTCCGGGTTTAAACCCAGATCCTGGAACCGCTTAGCTTAGGTGATAATCCTAATTGGAAATAAAGGCAACAGCAAATATTAACCGGGTGTTTTATATACGTCGGTATTTTGTAGCTGCCAGCGAGCGACCGCCAGCAGAGCGGCCAGGCTCAGGAGAAAATACCAGGGAAACCAGCCGATTGATTTTATAAACACTAAGCTTTCAATCCCCATGTGACTTAATTCCGGATAGGCTGCGGCAAGTTGCGGCCGCAGAAAAACCAACAAAATAGAATACAATACACCAATTAAACCATAGGCAAGATTGAATGACAAGCCCTTAAAACTCAATACCGTGGCCCGTTGGTGCGAGGCGGTGATACGATTCAAATAATGACTCTGGAAAAAGCGGCCCATATACATCACCACGGAAAGCAAGGCCACCGGAAGCAGACCGATGATCGGCAAAAAAAATGTCATCCCGACCAGGCCGATTATGCTGACTAGGGCCATTATTCCCAGATTATAGGCCGGAGAGTGCCGAGCCACCATTTTGTATGCCAGCCAGGGGATGATCAGACCCAGCAGCGCGAATCCTGAGCCGATCAAGCCAAAGGATGCCTCCGGCAGGTTAATGAGCCGATAGTACTGGCTGCCTAAGGTGATGACCATGCGAATACAGTTGTCAAACATTAGACCTGCAAGAATGATTACCAGGGCAAAGGGCGTTTTCAATATCCAGCCACCTGCCTGAAGGGTTAATTTAAGGGCCTGGATTATCGATTGTCCGGAAAGTACAGTGGGACCGCATCCGGGTTTAACCGCCGGCTTCTCTTCTTGAAGTCTCAGGGTGGTCAGCAGGGTCATGATGGCCATTATGAAGGTGAGATAAAGTGGAAAACGCAGGGTGATATCCTGGGTCAGCTGTATATTCAGTCCCAGCGCATTTACCAATCGCTGCATCAGCGCCGGATCATAAACGGCGGCACCAAGACTCATGGCGCCGACGTAAGCTATGGATTGAATCCGCATTTGTTTTTCGAGTACCCGGGGCCAGTCTTGCGCGTCGCCTTCATGTTTCAGGGCATCGTATGCAATGGCCTCATCAGCTCCGCTGGCTGCCGCCTCGGCTGCTCCGCTCAAAACTCGATTAAACAGAAATATTCCAAAGAGCAAATCGGGGTTACCCAGGGGAACAAAACACAACAGCGCAATTTCAATGACCATCAATATCCCGGTTAGGACTAAAAGATTCCGACGACCGATGGTATCGGCTAGTGCACCTGAGGGGACTTCCAGCAAAACAATGGATGCCGCCCAAGCGGCATTGAGTAAGGCAAATTGTTCGAGGGTCAGACCGAAATCTAAATACAAGATGGTGAAAACAGGATAATAAAATCGAGCGTTGAAAAATACGCGAAAGGCAATGAACAGACGAACATTTCGAATCCCAAACGGCGATTTCCTGTTGGACTTATCCACTCCTTTTACGATCAAAAAATTATCCTCCAACCCTTTTTAAGGGATCATTGAGGTGATGGAACAGCTTCCAAATTTATCTGCAACAGGGGGGCCGATAGCCCTTCAGAGGAAACGTATACGGATTGTCCGTCCCAGGGAAACAAATGGCTTCTGGTTGCGGCAGAACAGCGAAACTCAGCGTTTAGGGAGTGGATTCCAGCGGTATTCATTTGGGATCGTTGTTTTTGCTTCAGTCCTTTTTTATACCAATCACTTCCTCGGGGATACTCCGGCTTCCATACAAGTGTTTTTCGCCGGCGTCATTTTTGTTCGTTTTGGGGCCTGCAAGTACGCCTTCCAGCCAGATACTTGGAAAGATAAGCAAATCATAGAGATTGATCACAAATCGGCCGGTATAGTATCCAATGTTTCCGATCAAGCGGAGCACAAAGGAGAACAATCTGAGTGTACCGGCGACGAGCATTCCTATCACCGTGCGGAAAGACGCCACAAAGGATTCCAGTGGTATGGCCACAAACGCCAGCGCAAAGGGAAAGATAAAGCTCATAATTATCTGTCCGACAGCGGGTATCATGCCGGCCGACACACTCTGCTCAACACCTGCCATTGACTGGCCGAATGTCCCTAAATCCCGTGCCATGCGATCACCCGCAAACGCCAATGCCGATTCGATCCCGGCCAGGATTGCCAACAGCGAGAAGGCTATCCAGGTTATCCGGCGACGCATTTTATCGTCCATACTGCTGATGGTGGGAAAAAGACGCGTGATTCGCAATGATTCCATTATAAACATGCCCATGGTCAATTCAATCAGAATAAAAATCAGCACGGCGACATCCGAGGTTTTATATTGCCCGATATAGCTTGTGCTGCCGATCATTTCCGACATGGGAGACGCAATCATATTGAAATTGATGAAGGCGCCGCCAAAAGCAATTAGGAGGAACAAGCCGGAAATAAAAAACTGCGTCAGCGAAGATGATGACAGCAGCCTGGCCGCCTTATCCGTCTGCATACGTATTTGTTCATATTCATCCATATAACGGTCAATGCTTTTCGCCCGTCTGTTCAGGTTGCCGATGGCATTGCCGACATCATTTAGGGCCTTTTGCCCCTTGCGCCAAACCGGCAGCATTTTTCTTAAGATTCCATAGCGTAACGCATTGGATTTTCGGTAGTTGTCAATGGCTGACTTATGTTGCTCTGTCAGGGTGCGGTTAATTTCTCCCAGCATATTGGCAACCATGGAATCGCCGGTATGTTTGATACCGGCGATCGATTCGATGATCGGCCGCCAGTTCGGTAATGACGGTGGAACATCCGCACTAGAGCTGTAGTCCTCATCGAGGCGGGTGGTGAGTTCCAGCAGGCGGCGCTGAAGATGTGGAAAACCTGCCAGATCCCTGACAACGGCTGAGTTGATGCGATCGAATTCCCTTTCCACCAACCGTTCGGCTTTTTCCAGGCCGGCGGCCATCAGAACGTCGCGGTTGCGCTGGGCCAGGACCCTTTCCGCTGAAAGCACTGATGCCGCAGTCAGTCGCATGGCGTTATGGATAATCTTGGCCAGGGAACCCACCGCACGATGAAAGGGTTTGCGAGCGAAATAAAGCGCAGCAAGCAGCAAAACAATCCATATCATCATAGATAGGAAAGGATTTGACGTAATACTCAACATGTTGGCAATCGGCATGCCCACCTCCGTTCAGCCGGCTTACTCGGATTCTTTTATATTTCCTTCGAATTTTTCAGGATTCTTGAAATACTTCTCCGGGTCTTGCAGCAGGGCTTCCAGTCTGTAGCGGTAAAATCCGATACGGGCGATCTTATTTCTTTGAGATCCGAAATATTCCAGTGGTTGTTCTTCGAGCCAGGCAATTTTATTTTCGAGTTTATCCTTTTCGGCGGCAATCTTTTCTTCCTGTGTGGGTGGCCGATTTCTTTCTGCCTCCGCAGCTTCCTGCTGCTGTTTCTCATCATTTTCGTTTTCTTCCTTGATGGCATCTTGTAGTTGCTTTTGCTCTGTTTCGGTCCGCTGCTTATCTGCTTCTTCATCGTGCTGGTATGTCTGGGTTTCCGTTTGAACATCGTAGCTTTCTGCGTTTTCAGGGGGGTGATCGCTGTAATGCTTAACCCCCTTTTCATCGGTCCAAATATAAATTTCAGCAGCCAGGGTTGAAACACAAAAAAAGGTTAAAACGGAAATGGTTAGAATATTTAAGAGTTTCATTAGCCCTCCTATTATTTTTGTTCGACAAAGAATTTAAGTATATTCAGAATTGAAAATTTCCGTATGGTTCGGGTGGTTTCACTGCTTGCTGCCAATATCAATCGGCCAAGAAATGCAACCACGGTAACGTTGAATCTACCCGCTTTATTTAGTTGCTGCATTCGAACGTTATCATTTTTTTAAATAAATTTTAATAGTTTACCACTAAAGTGTCAATATTATTTTTTCCTGACGCGCCTCAACTGTCACGACCATCAGCATGTTATCCTTATTGAACCCATTCTCTGAATTCACCAGTGGGGATTTCCGGAGAATGGTGTTCTCACTATGATATCGGTCATAATAACGGACTGTTAATTGCTTTTTTGCACCTTGTCTATGCCATATTGAGGTAGTTAACGTCGACAGGATAACCAATTGACACAACCCACCCTTTTATTTATTATTCCAGTCTCTCATTGTCTTAACTCTAAAAGAAGGATTTAAACCAATGAAACAACTCCTCAAAACCGTGTTCTTCGACAAGCATGTCAATCTCGGTGCCAAAATGGTGGAATTTGGCGGTTGGGATATGCCGGTGCAGTATGAATCCGGTATCGTGCAGGAGCATTTAAGTACCCGCAGACAGGCGGGGTTATTCGATGTCTCCCACATGGGACGATTCATTATCGGCGGACCCCAGGCCCTTGATTTTCTCCAGCATGTGCTGACAAACAATGCCGCCGCCCTGGATATCGAAGAGGGGCAATACACGATGATTCCCAATGAATGCGGCGGGGCTGTGGACGATGCTTACCTCTACCGGTTTGTTGAGGATGAATACGTGCTGGTCGTCAACGCCGCCAACCGTGAAAAGGATTGGGATCACTTGTTAGCGTTCAAGGATAAATTCAGCCCGGTGGAGATCGAAGATCGCACCATGGACATGATGATGCTCAGTCTGCAGGGGCCCCTCTCCAAAGAAATTTTATCCGGTCTGATAGATTCCGGACGACTACCGGAGCCTCTGAGAAACTACTTGAGCACCATTTATATCAATGCGAGTCGAGTTTTTGTTGCGCGTACCGGCTACACCGGCGAACCGATCTGTTTTGAGCTCTTCATCGACCGCAAGGACGCTTTAATGGTATGGGATTTGCTGATAGAAAAGGGTGCTGTGCCGGTGGGTCTGGGGGCACGCGATACCCTGAGGCTGGAAGCTGGATTACCACTTTACGGCCACGAATTAGGTCTGGAACCGGGTGGTGCGGAAATACCGATTTTTGCCTGTGATTTGGCCCGTTTTGCAGTCAGCTTTTCAGCGCTCAAGGGAGAATTTGTTGGAAAGCAGCCATTGGCAAGGCAATTCGAGGCCTTTAAAAAGATCGTCGACCGGGATTATGCGACCATAGATAATCTTCCCCGCTTGATTCAGCCGATCGAACTGACAGGCAAAGGCGTTGCACGCGCCGGTGCCGGTGTCTATCGCGCCCAAAAGAAGGTGGGATATGTTACCAGCGGCACTATGGTTCCGTATTGGCAAACTGAAGGTGTCGGGCTTTCATCCGTTCAGAGCGGAGATCGGAAAATGAGAGCCATCGGGCTGGCAATGTTGGACAGCCGTCTGGTTGAGGGCGACGAGATCGAAATAGACATCAGGGGTAAACGAGTGGCAGCTGTGATTGTGCCGTATCTTATTCGAAACGAAGCCCCGCCGTTTTGCTGGCCCATTAAAAGCGATCAGCAGCGGGAGGAAAAAAAGACAATCTGTGCCAGTCAGCAAATGACGGACAATGTCCGTGCACTGATCGAAAAGGCGGCTGCCAATACCCGCTGGCGGCAGGAGCAATGTATTAATTTGATTCCTTCGGAGCAGACCGCATCAGCCATGGTTCGACTGCTATCCATCACGGATCCGGCGGCACGGTATGCCGAGCACAAGCAGGTTAAGGCATTTAAAGAAGCGGATGTTTTCTATTACCAGGGCACGGATTTCATCTGTGAAGTCGAATATCTGCTGACGTGCGAAATGCAAAAATATCTGGAATGCACCGAGGTTGAAACGCGAGTGATATCGGGCCAGATGGCAAACACAGCGGTTTTCAGTGCCATGGTGGACTACTTGAACCGGGCCGATCGCAAGAGCGAGCAGCGCCGGATTCGTAAAATAATGAACAACCATATCATCAAAGGAGGGCATCTGAGTGCCCAACCCATGGGGGCCCTGCGGGATTTTGTCATGCGGGATCCCAAACGGGAAAAACCGGCGGTGGTCAACTTCCCTGTATTGGCAGACAACCCGTATAAAATCGATGTGAAAGCGACCCGTAATTTGATTATCGAACACCGACCCGAACTGATCATACTCGGCAAGAGTATGATAATTCATCGTGAACCGGTGGCTGAAATTCGTGCAATTATTGATGAATTGGCGCTGGACTGTATGTTGATGTACGACATGGCCCATGTTTTGGGATTGATCGGACCGTATTTCCAGCAACCCTTCGAAGAGGGCGCGGACATTGTCACCGGCTCCACTCACAAGACCTATTACGGCACGCAGCGCGGAATTATCGCTGTCAATTGCACCGAAGACGACTTGCGCTATAAGTTCTGGGAGGCTATTCAGCGCCG
>JBAVYC010000754.1:0-1886 GCA_049698595.1 Desulfobacterales bacterium
ACTCGCCCATTTGGTGCAGCAACCATTCAAATAAGTCAGGTGGCTTTTCACCAAACAATCGTTGCGCTGCTGTACTGCCATCTGAGCGTTTTGTGAAATAATTATGCATAACGGTAAGCGATTTGAGACGATTTGAATTCAACCCTCTATTATTATGATGAATTTGGGACAAGAATCCGTTACGTCCTTCGACAGCAGAGGAAGCTCGATGAAATTTTCCCACCATTTCCTCGGCCCAATTTTGCCAAAAGAGAATCTCATCCTCGCTAAATGTTCCAGTCAAGGCATGCGTGTAAAAGACGACCAAGGCTTTTTGATATGCTTTTTCATATTCCTTTCGAAGGGTTGGGTTCTTGGTTTTTTTCGCTTGTTTGTGCCAATACACCGGAGGTAAAAGAGAGTACATCGCCCAATCCAGCTGTTCCTTGTCCCTCTCCCCCTGCTCTATCAGGTTGGTGAGTACATACAGCCACCAAAAATCAATTGAGGGAACCAACTCTTTTATTTGATTATTAAATTTCTTCATCACGCCGGTATTGTCGTTAATACCGTGTTTGCAGGCCAGTATTTCAATCTCTTTGGCTTGCTCCCGCAACTCTTTTGCAACGTTTGCAGAATCTCGTGGTTTATTATCGTCCAGCTTGAACGGATGTACCGTTTTTGATATTTTTCTTATAGTTCCACGGTAGTTATCCAGGGCTTGCGTAGCTGCTTGGTCTTGAGCCCGTGCTTCTTCGACCTGCTTCACTTTGGACGCCAAAATTATTTTGTTTGCTCCTCTTTTTTCAGCTTTTTCAAGATTTGACTCGCATTTATCCAACTGTCTTTTAGCCGTGCCCTTGCGGCGGCCTAAAGTTGAGCCCATCCATTTACTGATATCGTGCAGGCCGTGAAAAATATCAGCATTGTGATCACATTCAAGCCCGACCACAGCTAGTTTTATTAACGCTTTAGCTCGATCAGATACCATCAGCTGAACGTGTACACCTAACTCCTCAAGGCGTGGTTCCAACATTTCAAACCAGGTATCAAAACTTCTGTCATCAGCGATATCTTCTAAAATTAAATAACCCGATGACAGGTCCATAAAGACCAGGATGAGTGCATTGCAGAAAAATGTTTCGTCCGCCGCACCGATCACCTCTTTGAATGCATCTTTATAATTTTGTTCAACTTCTTTTTGAAACCTGATAATTGCATCCTGAAGCTGAGAAAGTTTGGTTCGTATAGGCGTGGGTGATACCCCGATATGCGTGTCGAGTCGAAGCACCTTGAAATATTGGGAAAGGGTATCCGCTCCTATTCCATGTTGCACACCGAATATCAACAAGGTGGCAAAAAAATGCCTGCGAATCCACTCATACCCCTCTTCATGTTCCCATAAAACAGATTCGGGATAGACATTTCTTCTTTGAATTCCTTTGACTTGTCGAAACGCACTACTTTTGCTTGTATTCGCTTCTTTTGCCAGTTGTTCGTAGGTAAGCTTGTCTGGCTTCCCCAGAGCCGTAACAATTCTTCTGCCGATAGATCGTATTTTTTCCGTTAGTGCTTTCATAACGGAACTATGCTATTTTTTTACGAGTAGTTAAAGTGTTTTTTCAATAAACTTATTTTTCATCGACTTCAGGCAATCAGAAACGATATTTTAGATGATAATTTCTTGGGACGAGGTTAATTTTGTTCCGGCTTAAGTTGGTAGCCATAGGATATTTACCTGGACGTATCCATTAACAGCTTTAATAGTTATAATGCTTCCCGTTTTTACAGCTTCGCTCCCCGATGCACTATTTGAAGACCAGACAAGTTTATAAAAACTTATCGGTGCATTTTCAATGAGAGAAAGGGAAAATGTCATTCCACTATTTTTATCCAGTATTGTTCCC
>JBAVYC010000755.1:0-11087 GCA_049698595.1 Desulfobacterales bacterium
AAATTGAAGATCGTATTTGTGGTCAGAGAAAAACCAATCATAAACGATGCCACATTGGATGATGCGGTTCAAGTTGGTTTAGATAAATTCGCAACAATTATATCCAACGGCTCTGACGCTCCGGCAACCATCCTTTCGCAATGTTCTTCCGAAATGCTGAGCTATTACCGGGCGGCCGATCTCATTATATCGAAAGGACAAGGGAACTATGAATCTTTGAGTGATATCCCTGGAAATATTTTTTTCCTGTTTAAGGTAAAGTGTCCCGTTATCGCCAGAGATTCCGGATATGACCTCGAAAGTTTAGTTTTAACTTCTTCGAACGAATAAATAAGCTAAAAAAAATGCGAATACGCTTTTTTGATTAAATATTCAAATGCGCCCTTCACGGTTCTGGCTGCCAAAGATCGTTTGCTGGGCCACAATCCTCTGGCTGCGATATATACGATTGACAGTTATTATCGTTCTTTGAAAAACTAAATTAAGATAGGAATTGCAGTGGCTAATATTAATCGTATCTCAAACGGGTCTCTTCATCAGTCATGGTGGGCTCGACAAGGGGCTTCCAGGTCGAATCCTTCCATGTCCCAAGATGAGTGTGCATATCAAGATACTTTTTCGGTATTGGGTGAGTGCCGACAACGACCTCGACTGCGTAGCGTTTTTCAATAAAGGCTTTGAATGAATCGATATAGGGACAGGGGGGATAACCAACGACCATGCCGGTAGCCAAATGAATCGCCTCTGCGCCATTCTTTACCATCTCTTCACCGGCGTACTCTATGTTGCCGCCGGGACAACCATCACAAGTTGTAAATCCAACTAACTCAACTTCGCTGTCCGCATATCGGCTGAAAGCCCCTTCCCTGTCCCGCATCGCTCGGAGACACTTCCCGCCCGCACAGCGTCGATAGCGATCACAAATAATTATGCCAATCTTTGTCTTTCGATTCATAACAACTCCTTTCAATTATTACCTGAATTTTGCAAGATTCCGGTATTACCCAATTGGGGTTTATGATTCTTCATTTTTTGACTGCATTTTTTGTTTTTTGATTTTCGTACCAATAGGAAAAAATATTATCCATTTACACTCCCAAACTGTATGTGCTAAGCTTTTTTTAATACACTCCTTTCATATCAGACCACAGATTCAGCATTGTCGCTATCGTACGGAAGGGGTGTTTTTGTCAGATACAATAGCATAGATTTGGCCATTCTCCCCGCTAAAGTGGGGGCTATCGCTGGAATTATTATCGTTCTTTAAATCACTAACTCCAAACAAAAAATGGTCGCCGCTCGAACATCCAACAGGTATTGTCCATGGCTGTCCCGTCAATCTGGAAAATCGTCCTGATCGACGATGAAGAAGATATCCGAGAGGTAATGGCCATTGCCCTTCAGGACGCCGGTTATTCGGTTGAAACCGCTCCTGATGGTGCAACAGGGCTAAAGCTCTGCGAAACCATTTATCCTCAAATCGTGATTACCGATATCCGCATGCCGGGGATGGACGGACTCCAGGTGCTGGAAACCCTCAAAAAGCAACTTCCGGATATCGAAGTCATTGTGGCCACCGCCTTTGGCGAGATGGATCTGGCCATCCGTGCCCTGCAACTGTATGCCTCCGACTTTATTACCAAACCCATCAGCGACGACGCCCTTTATCTCGCCTTGAGCCGTGCCCGGGAGCGCTACACTTCCCGCAAGCAAATAAAAGATTACACGGCTTTGTTAGAAAAGGAAAAAGCCGAAACCAGCCAGCAACTTTTTAAAACCATTGCTTTTCAGAGAAACCTTATTGAAAACTCCATGGACGGCATTTTGGGATGCGATGAAACGAACCGGGTGGTGACGTATAACCAGAGCATGGAGCAGATACTTGGCTATCCAAAGATTGAAGTGATCCATAAAATGACCTTCGACCGATTTTTTTCAGCCGAGCAGGCCACGCGCTTCAAGGAAGAATTATCCGCTGAAAAATTCGGCGGTCAAGAGAGGCTGAATCTCTATCAGACCACCTTGCGAAATAAATCCGGCCTCGATGTGCCGGTTCAGGTATCTGCCGTTACGCTTTTCGATCAGGGTCGTGCAAACGGGCTGGTATGCTTTTTCAGGGACCTGCGCGAAATCCGCAAACTGGAGCGGGAGATGGCGGATCAAGCCCGCATCCTGCACCAGGACAAAATGATGTCTTTGGGCAGACTGGCCGCCAGTGTGGTTCATGAAATCAATAATCCATTATCCGGTATTCTAAATTATCTGCGCCTGATGACTCGCATATTGAACCGGGGCACCTTGACCCAGGAGCGAATAGAAAAATTTCAGGGTTATTTGGAACTGGTGGAAACCGAAACCAGACGGTGTTCCCAGATCGTCTCAAATCTGCTCAGTTTCTCACGCAAATCTTCACCATCTTTTGCAGATGTTCATATTGATGAGTTGATGCAGCGCTGTATCATATTGAGTCAGCACCGTCTGCAGTTGGGACACATTAACCTCGAATCAGACATCCTGCCGGGTCTGCCGACGGTTAAGGGCGATTTTAATCAGTTGCAGCAATGTGTCATCAATCTCATATTCAATGCGATCGACGCCATGGGAGATGGCGGCGATCTGAAGCTGGAAACGAGCTATAATTCCCGGCAGGGGTTGGTGACCATCACTGTAAAGGACTCCGGGCCGGGAATTGCACCGGATGATCTTCCCCGTATTTTTGAGCCTTTTTATACGACCAAAAAGGAAGGTTACGGTGTGGGGCTCGGTCTGTCAACCGTTTACGGCATCATGCAGCACCACCGGGGATCGGTAACGGTTGAAAGTGCACCGGGGCAGGGAGCTGCTTTTATGTTGCGGCTTCCGGCTTCCCCGGATGGGCCGGGAGATTGAGTGGGAGGGGGTGCAAACCAAGATCATTGGTGAATTAGCTATAAATTTACAGATTTCAGGTGTCAGGTTTCAGCGCCGCCGCTGGCCTGAAAAGCGGAGAGTCTAGTCGAAAAAGAGACTCGACCTTGTTGAGTTTATCAAAAAGCGAATATTGAATTCGGTGTAGTTTCACACGAGCGGCGCCGCTGGCCGCGAGCGTCCAGTCTGATCGGAAAAGAAACTTTTGGGACTCGGTTCCGTAATCGGCCGTTGTTGGGTTTCGCATTTCGTAATAGCACCGGCAAAATGTAGGTTGGGTTGAGTGCAACGAAACCCAACAAAGCCTGGCGAAGGCTCAACCCAACCTACAAAGGCAAAGTGACCCAGGATAGAACCAACTCCAACTTTTGAAATGTAGTTTCGTATGAGGTTTCAACACTGACCTTCTTGACACCTGAAACCTGTACCGACTCTATTAAGGAATGGCATTTGCCCCGCCAGCCAACCGGCCTGGTCAACCTGGGAAAGGAAACCCGAAACAGTGAGTTTTGAACCTGTGAACGATTACAAGAAATCAATCCCGGAAATTAGAAACAGCCTTTCGTGTGATCAGTGGTTAACGATCCTGGACGAATTGAATATCGGCGCCTTTACCGTGAACACCCGACGGAGGGTATCCTCCATGAATTTCAGCGCTCAGGCGTTGATGGGGATAAAAGAACGCGAAGCGATCGGAAAAGATTGCCGGGAGGTGTTTGTGGGCGTCCCATGCATGGCCAGCTGTATGTTTAAAGGGCACTGTGCCCCGATTACGAATGAACCGTTGATAGAGATTCAGGTGACAGAAAATGAATCCCACCTGGTAACCCGCATGGCAACACCCGTTTTTGGATCCGACAACCAAATTGTCGGTTGTTTAACCATTCTCCAGGATCAGTCCCCCATCGCCGACCTCATCGATCGCATCCAATATGAAGAACGAAGTTTGAAAATCATCCTCGAAAATCTCGATGTCGGCATCTTTACCGTGGACCGGGGCGGCCTCATTACGTTTTTCAATTCCGAGGCCGAAAAAATTTCCGGCTATAATCGTCGTGAGGTTTTGGGTGAACCCTGTACGGCAATATTTGAGGGACCCGCCGCCCGGGAAGTCTGTTTACTGAAAGAGACCATCGCCGACGGCACAGCTCGCAGCAGCCGACAGGGAAAAATGATCATGCGAGACGGGGCGATGCTTCCGATCCGAGCCAATTATATGGCGCTTCTTAACGAAAAGGCAACGGTGGTGGGAGGTCTGGTGACCTTCCATGACCTGACGCTGGTCCACCAGCTCAAACAGGCCATGCGGGAACGATACACATTTCAGGATATGATCGGTAAGGGGCCGGCCATGCAAAAAATCTTTGAAATGGTCAACGTGGTATCGGCCACCGATGCGACCATACTGATCGAGGGCACCACGGGAACCGGCAAAGACCTGCTGGCCAAAGTGATCCATTCCATCAGTCCTCGGTCCAGTAAACCATTGGTTAAGGTCAACTGTGCGGCGATTCCGGACAATCTGCTGGAGTCGGAAATGTTCGGCTATGTCAAAGGGGCGTTTACCGGGGCGGAAAGGGACAAACCCGGCCGCTTTCAAACGGCGGACGGCGGGACCATATTTCTGGACGAGATCGGTGACCTGCCGCTGTCTTTGCAGGCCAAGCTTTTGCGAGTACTGGAAGATAAGGAATTCTATCGCCTGGGCAGTCAGCGGACGGTCAAGGTGAATATCCGTATTATCTCCGCCACCAACCGCAGTCTGGAAAAGCTGGTGGAAAACGGACTGTTCCGGGAAGACCTTTTCTACCGCCTGAACGTGTTTCGCATCCGGCTTCCTGAATTGAAAGATCGCCGCACAGACCTGCCGATTCTCATCGAACACATTTTAAGGCGCCTGTGCGCCGCCAAAGCTGTGCATCCACCGGGGATCTCCGAACGCGTGATGGAGATATTGCTAAACTACAATTACCCGGGTAACGTCAGGGAACTGGAGAACATTCTGGAGCACGCCTTGATCGTCAGCCAGGAAGATGCCATTCAGACAAACCATCTTCCGGAATACCTGCAACAGCGTGATGCCCAGCACCAATCTTTGCCGGATGATAACGGGAGATATGCAGCGACGACAGACAGCGGCGAACGTGATAGAATCCTTGCGATGCTCCGCCGGTACAATTGGCATCGAGTTAAGACGGCCCGTGGCCTGGGAATGGACCGCACCACCCTGTGGCGCAAGATGAAAAAATATCGGCTTGCGCCGAGGTTATAATACAGCGTGTAGTATATAGTTTACCTAATCCGGATTGCGTAATATTGCCTTATTTTCAACTATTAAACTATTTAAATCCCAAATGACAAAACTCAAATTTCAAATAAATTTCAAAAATACAATGAACCAAATCCAGAACGCTTCCGCATCACTGCAATAATTCCCTATTATACAAATGTTATCCCCTCCAGCGTTGCAACAAATGTTGCAAATAGTTGCGCAACACGCCCTCAATCATTAAATATAACTTTAAATCAAATAGTTAAGAAAATTATCCGTTGATAGATGTTGCATTTTATGCAACATCTATTGAGTTTGACACGATTTATCCAATAGAAAAATATTATTGTAACTATTTGAAAACAAATGAGTAAATAACTTGTCACTAAATTGGCACAGTCTATGCTTTTAGGTAAGATAGTTAGGATAGATAGGACAGCTTGGTTCTACAGGCAAATCCTTCAACCAAAGAAGCAACGGGGGTGTTTTTGGTGCCCGGAACACAAAGATTAAAAATTCTTATTATCGATGACGAATTGGATATGCGGATTTTTTTGTGCAATCTTTTGGGCACCTGCGGCTACGCCCCGATCGATGCAGGTGATCGCAAAGAGGGACTGCAAAAAGCCAGAGAAGAAAAGCCGGACTTGATTATCCTCGATGTCATGATGCCCAAAGAAGGGGGAATTCAGATGTACCGCGACCTCAAGCAAGACAGGGATCTCAAGCAGGTCCCGGTCATCATGCTTTCGACGATCGATCGCAAGACATTCATAAAATATCAAAGATTTCATTGTACCCACAAGGGTTGGGATGTGCCTGATCCGGGTGCTTATCTGGAAAAACCCCTGGAGACCCAGGAACTTATCAATACGGTACGCAGGCTGACAAAGAACGCTGAATGCACCGAAATTTTTGATGGTTAAACCTTTTTTATTGGAATTCAAAAACAGTGTGGTAACGGGAGAAGGCATGGCGATACATATCGGTTTTTACATCTGTCACTGCGGCATCAATATCGCCTTCAAAGTTCGTGTGGCAGAGGTTGCGGCATTTGTCCGCAAGCTGCCCAATGTGGTTGTGGCCCGTGACTATAAGTTTATGTGCTCGGATCCCGGCCAGGCAATGATCGAAAAGGACATTAAAGAATTCGGCTTAAATCGGGTGGTGGTGGCTTCCTGCTCGCCCAGGCTTCACGAGAAAACTTTTCAAGGCGCCTGTGAGCGTGCCGGGCTCAATCCGTACATGTTTCAGATGGCTTCGGTCCGGGAACAGGTTTCCTGGGTGACGGAAAGTGAGGATGAGGCCACCCGCAAAGCCAAAACCCTGGCTGCCGCTGCCGTCAGCCGGGTCGGGTATCATCACGAACTCCAGACCCGGGAGGTAGCGGTTCACCCGGATATTCTCATTATCGGCGGGGGCATCGCCGGCATGCAGGCCGCTTTGGACATCGGCAATTCCGGTCATAAGGCCTATCTGGTGGAAAAAGACACCACTGTCGGCGGTCATATGCTGCAATTCGACAAGACCTTTCCCACCCTGGATTGCGCGGCCTGTATTGGTACCCCCAAAATGGTTGAAGTCGCCCAGAATCAGAATATCGAATTGCTGTCCTACAGCGAAGTCAAAGAGGTTTCTGGATACATTGGAAACTTTTCGGTCAAGATTATGCGCAAACCCCGTTATGTCAAAGAAGGGGTTTGTACCGGCTGCGGAGAATGCGTCAACGTCTGTCCGGTATCACTGCCCAGTGAATGGGATGAAGGGCTGGGAGCGAGAAAGGCCATTTACCGATCTTTTCCCCAGGCGGTCCCCATTACATTTTGTATCGACAAAAAAGATCGGGCACCTTGCGTGATAACCTGTCCGGCCGGCATCAACGTCCAGGGATATGTACAGCTCATCGGCCAGGGTAAATACCGCGAAGCGATTGAGCTGATCAGGGAACGGCTGCCCCTGCCGGGTGTATTGGGCCGGGTATGTCCCCATCCCTGTGAGACCCAATGCGCCCGGACCAAAGTGGATGCCGCCGTCGCCATTCGAGACCTGAAGCGGTTTGCCGCCGATCAGGTGGATCCGGCGACCCTGCCGATACCGTCAATTGAAGATCGCAGCGAAAAAGTGGCCGTTGTCGGTTCCGGTCCGGCGGGGTTGGCGGTGGCTTATTATCTGCGGCTCAAAGGGTATCAAATTACGATATTCGAGGCTTTGCAGGA
The DNA here is from genome assembly GCA_049698595.1 of Desulfobacterales bacterium. Classification (GTDB taxonomy): domain Bacteria; phylum Desulfobacterota; class Desulfobacteria; order Desulfobacterales; family JAFDCJ01; genus JAFDCJ01. The sequence continues at coordinate 7,396 of JBAVYC010000755.1, forward strand.
GTTGGGAGGGATGCTGCGGGTGGGCATTCCCGATTATCGGCTGCCGCCAATAATATTGGACCGCGAGATCGACGGCATTTTACGTCTGGGGATGGACGTGCGCACTGGAATGCGCCTTGGCACCGATTTTACACTGGCTGATCTTAAATCGGAAGGGTATGCAGCTGTTTTTCTGGGTATCGGCGCCCACGGGTCCGTTAAACTGAGCGTTACCGGTGAAGCCGACACTCGCGGCGTGATGGATGCTGTGGAATTTTTAAGACAGGTAAATCTGGGTGGTGAAAGCCTTCCAGGCAGACATGTGGTTATCGTCGGCGGCGGCAACGTGGCTGTCGATGCCGCCAGGGTGGCTGTACGCCTCGGGGCGCAAACGGTTCGCGTGGTGTATCGCCGCAGCGAAACAGAAATGCCGGCATATCCCGAAGAGATTAAAGACGCACGGGATGAAGCCATCGAGTTTTCGTTTCTCACGGCGCCGGTCCGCATAATTGCGGAAGACGGCAAGGTTTGCGGTCTCGAATGCATCCGCACCGAACTAGGGCAGCCGGATGCCGGCGGACGGCGGCGGCCTGTGATGGTAGAGGGCTCTGAGTTCGCGATTGCCTGCGATGCAGTCATTACGGCCATCGGCCAGAAAATTGATCGTTCCTGGGCAGCGCAGCTACCCGAGCTGCAATGGACGCGCCGATCGACCCTATCCGTCAATGCCGCGACCCTGCAGAGTGCCATTCCCTATGTTTTCGCCGGTGGTGATATGGTGACCGGCCCGGCTTCGGTGATTGAGGCTGTGGCCGCCGGCCACAAAGCGGTGGCAGCGATCTGCAGCTTCCTTAACCACGAGGATTTGAGCATGATATCCGAACCTGCGGCGGACCTGGAGCCCCCCGGTCACGACTGGCGGGAGATTCCACAAAATATTGCCGGCCGATCCCGTCCGCCTTCCCGGTACCTGAACTCCGGGGAAAGAACGTCATCTTTTAAGGAGGTGGACCTCGGGTTTCAAGAAAAGGCTGCCCGACAGGAGGCGCTGCGGTGTCTCAATTGCGGAATTTGCAGCGAATGTATGGAATGCGTGCGGGTCTGCGAAGCCAACGCCATCGATCATGCCATGCAGCCCCAGGAACTTGAGGTAAAGGTCGGCAGCATCATTCTGGCTACCGGCTATGATACCTTTGATCCCACCCGCATGCAGCAATACGGATATGGGACCTATGCCAATGTATTCACCAGTCTTGAATTCGAGCGTCTCAGCAATGCCACCGGACCCACCGGCGGTAAAATCCTGATACGGGATAAAAACGGTGAGTTTACACAGTTTCCCCGCAGGGTGGCCATTCTCCACTGTGTCGGCAGCCGGGATGTGAACTATCACGAGTACTGCTCCCGGGTATGCTGCATGTATGCGCTCAAATACACCCATTTGATTAAAGAAAAGGTCGGGCACGATACCAAGGTATACGATTTTTATATTGACCAGCGCTGTTATGGAAAAGGCTATGAGGAGTTTTATCATCGCTGTCAGCAGGAAGGCACCAACTTTATCAGAGGCAAAGTGGCGGAGATAACCGATCAGGCCCTGCATCCGGAAGAGGAAGGCAGGCTCATTGCCATTGCGGAAGACACCCTGCTGGGGGAGCGTCTACGGATTGCAGTGGACATGGTAATATTGTGCGTCGCCATGGAATCCCGCCGGGATGCCGTGGAGGTCGGCCGCGTTTTCGGCGTCAATCTGGGAGCGGACGGCTTTTTCCTGGAAGAACACCCCAAGCTGGGACCGCTAAACACTGCCACCGACGGGGTTTTTCTGGCCGGCGCCTGCCAATCTCCCAAGGATATCCCGGATACCGTTGCCCAGGCATCCGGTGCGGCCAGCAAAGCCCTTTCCCTGGCCACCCGGGGAAAGGTCGAAGTGCCCTCCACCATATCCTGGATCGATCCGGATATTTGTGCCGGCTGTCAGATGTGCATCGGGCTTTGTCCTTACGGTGCCATCGAATTTGATGAACGCCACGCAGTTTCGGTGGTCAATGAAGCGCTTTGCAAGGGCTGCGGCAGTTGTGCCGGATTTTGCCCCAGCGGTGCCGCCCGGATCAGACATTTTCAACAGGATCAAATTTTTGCCGAATTTGACGGGATCATGGATGCGCTGAATGAAGTGGGAATGTGACGGAATGCGGCCTCCGGCTCATAGGAGCCTGAGCCTACGCCCCGGCGGGAAGGCGGAAAGGAAATGCATAGGGCAATAGGGTGAAGAGAAGCTGGGAAGCTGGGAAGTGGGGAAGCTGAAGGAATCGAAACTGAGAAGATAAGAAGGTGAGAGGGTAAGAAGGAATGACAAGTGACGAATGTCGAATGACGATTGGGAAATGAAGAAGGAAGGAATTCTAGCGATTTAATGACTCTAAAAGACAGAGCCCAGCGATTCCATCCTTCGTCATTCTACGGTTCGATATTCGATATTCTGCGGTTCACTGTTAGGCAATGTTTCATACGAATGTTCAGGTTTCAGGATTTAACGGCTGGCCTTCCTGACACCTGACACCCGAAGCCTTACACCTATTATACAAATTATCAGCGTGCTTTGCTTAAGCCCTTAGTTTCGAAGTGGTTGTTGTTAGTGGCAAGAAATGTTTTTGGCAGCTTTGTAAGCTGCATAGACCTTTATGGAGGCGCCCATGGAAGAATTTGAACCGACCATCATTGCCTTTGTCTGTAACTGGTGCACCTATACCGCCGCGGATCTGGCCGGGACTTCGAGATTGCCCTACCCTAAAAATGTTCGTTTGATTCGGGTGATGTGCACCGGCATGGTGGATCCACAATATATAATTAAAGCTTTTTTGGAGGGAGCCGACGGTGTGCTGGTCAGCGGCTGCCACCCCGGCGACTGCCATTATATCAACGGCAATTACAAGGCTCGCCGGCGAATTAAGCTGCTCAAAGAGATTCTACCGCAATTCGGTTTTGATCACCAACGCCTGCGATTAACCTGGATCGGTGCCAGCGACGGCATTCAGTTTGCGGAGATTATGCGGGAGCTGGTGACCCAGGTTAAAGCCCTGGGACCGAGTCAGGCCAAGTTGAAGATGGTGATTTGAGTATTGGGGATTAGGTATTGGGTACTGGTAAAGGGGGCATAGAGCAAAGGGCATAGCAGATGGTTGATTAGTTGACAGGGTTGAATAAGTTGATTGAGTAAAAATAACTATTAACGAGTAACGGTGATGTTTATGGCGACTACGGCTAAAATCGATGTGAAAAAAAATGGCATTTTAGGATCTCTGCGGGGCTTCTTTAAGGATATTCTGGAGCTTGAAGATATTCGTGCGATTTTAGTTCCCCAGCACCTTCCTATGAAAGACATGGTGATGCCGACCCTGGTGACGGATCCGAATCATCTGGATGGGGTGGATCCACTGGCACCGGCCTTTGCGCTGAACGCCGCCAAAATTGCAGCACGGCTGACGCGCAAACCTATGGGCGCGAAAGTTGCAGCAGTGTTGCGACCGTGCGAGATTCGGGCCTTTGTTGAACTCGTGAAACTTAAGCAAGGATGCACGGACGAAGTGATTCTGATTGGAATGGATTGCCTGGGAGCCCTCCAAAACAAAGATTATTTTCAACTGGTGGAGCAAAACGCAGCCGAATCAACGGTTATGTTCTATGAGCACGCGTTGCGCGGCAAAAGCACG
>JBAVYC010000756.1:0-6961 GCA_049698595.1 Desulfobacterales bacterium
GCATTAAACTCAGCGCCTATGTGTTGATGCCCAATCATTAACTCACCTGATTGTCCAAACAACCCAAACTAAAATCAAGTCGTAAATTGAAGAAACAATTTCATCAAACCCAGAAATTAATCGATAAGTTGTCAATTTCAAAGATCTGACCCGTTTAATGACCCCTCCAGCGAGAAATATTTGAACGTGACAATCCACAGTTCACTTTAGTGGTCTAAAATAAACCTGTTCGACGAATATTGTTCACTATAATGGTTTATTAGCAATATGTGACAAGGGAGATTGTCAAGTTTAAATCACTTTTGTCGAAACGATGTTATCGACCCTCTGTACATAAATCTTGGTTCATGCAAACCGCTCACACCGACAATCCGATTGCTTTCATATCGCGCCACAGGTTTCGGCGGCGATTATGTTTTTTACGCCACCTTGAAAGTAACGCCTTGTAAGCCTTTTGATTCAGTTCATGCACTGCTTTGCACCAGGAGGCATGATCGGAGTAATCTGATTTATAGGCATTTGCCGGATCAGGCACAATCAGGTGCAAGTGCTCTTTCCACACATCCATCGCAACGAGAAGGCCGGGACCGGCTTTCATTTTCTTCAAACCGCTGGTCCGAAAATTGCCCAGGAGGTCATCCGGCGATGCTTCTCTCGACAGAGCAGTCTTGTAAAAAACCGGATAATTTTTCTCGAGAGTTTTACTACCGGGCAAATCTGGAGTCAAACGGGCCAGCCAGCGCCACTGCTTTTTGAAGGTCTTCTTATCTATCTTCAACTCGCTCAGCCAGCCGTTGAGCTTATTCATAAACCATTCTTTTTTTTTCTTTGGATCCAAACTCGCTTCGATCAACCAATGAACCCAGGAATCGGAAACGGGGGGAGCATCCATATAGCTGGAGAGGCTGCGCTCAGCCATTTCGGTTTTCCACTGTTCAAAAAGCGGATTAAGGATCTTTTTTATTTTGGGGGTGATGATGCGCTTGTATTCTTTGATGACTGTCTCACAGTCTGCCGGCAATCGGAATATGACGCCCTGAAATTGAGCGGCAGCCCCGCGCTGTAGATCGCCCAATTTCAGGGAAACCTGACTCCAAATTCGCAAAAGGTCCGCAATCTCCTCCTGACCGTCCGCCATGTAATACTCGGGCTGACCAATAAGCAACGAAATTTCCGGACGCCATTCACCCTTTTTACTCCGCTCCAGGAAACTGGCAAAGGTTTTCTCCAGCCACCTTTCAGCATCTTGAAATTCTTTCCGTTTTAATGCATCATCGACCAGCGGACGGCCATATCGCCAGTTACGGCTTAAATGCCGCCGGCAAGTTTCCAGGTATTTTGCTGAGTCAAACCGGGATTCATAATCATGATTGATTTGATGCCAAATGGAATAGATATTACCCAGATCAATCGCATGCGCTTCATCCTGCAAATAGGTATAAATTTCACGACAGGCGTCAGCGGGGAGTTTTACAAAAAATTCGACACATGCATTCTGATTCAGATAAATCAGCTCGCAGGATTCTTCAATTTCAAAAACTTTTTCGAGCAAGGTTCTGCCGGGCTGGGGCTCATGCTGCAAGCCCGACCATAGCCACTTTAACACACATAAGGTTGCATTCTTTTCGAGCTCGCAAGACTCACCATTTTCGACCCCCATCCATTCCGGATACGAAGCGATGCTTTCCTCGATGTCCTCTAACGCCTCTATGAATAGTTCCGGATCTTCAACCGATTTATAGACGTCATCAATCAAGCCCAACATATCCCGCGCTATCGGTTCAAGATCAGAAGCGAGAAAAGAGCCGTCAAAATACGGTTCCTCCCAGTGGTGATCCTGGACCGCATACTTTCCTTCTTCATCTCCGACTTCGGCAACAATTTCATGCCAATGACGCCATAGTGAATTCCAATATTCCAGGGTCCGTTTATGCGAAGTCGCCCGGTTTTCTGTTTTCCCGTCGACCGTGCTCCGGCCACCTTTAAGAATATTGTCAATGGTGGCGGCCATATCCGGATCAGCCTTTACAAAATCGTCCATCAAGCTTTTCAAACCGCCTGCCGACGCAACCACTTCCAGCATGGATGCGATCTGCTCTGCTGTCAGAGATTCCATCAAAAGCTGACCCATCTTGATTTTTTTATCTTTCATGGTACAATTCCAATCTATTTTTTTCACTCATTTAAACTGTAATTCCTATGATTTTGTCTATCATAACAGATTATTATATACACTTTGCCATGTTGTTTATGCAACCATGGGGTTAACTTACGGCCATCTATAAGACAAATTCTTTAGAATCTGTTTTACTTCTTGTGCATTGCTCGCTAAAAATATCGTTAGCTCTTCAAGTGCATACTCATCCATCTCAATCTTGCTCATTTCAATCAGATCGGCAAGATCGGCAGCCGCATCGATCATTTTATCGTATGCGTCGGCTTCCTTTTTACTTATAGATAGCAAAATGGCGGCCTATTTCTCTTTTCGCCTGGGCTTGGGTTTTTTGGCCGTGGTCTTCTTATCTTCGACGGGCGCCGCATCTGCCGGCTTTTCAATTTTGGCGGCTGACGGTGTTTTCGGTTTTATGCCTCTAAGGATATTGATCACTTCAGGGGCATTTTTGGCCAAATAGATGGAAATCTCCTCCATGGTCTTGACATCGAGATCGATCTTAAGGTCGCTTTTTTTAATAAATGCCGCCAAATTTTCTGCTGCGTCGAGCATCTTGTCATATGCATCGGCCTCTTTTTTTACGTCAAAGACCTTATCAAGTTCAACGCCGTTTCTGACAACGATAAATCTTGTGATAACAGCCATCGTCTATGATCCCTCCTTTATAAAAATGGTGTGCGGTCCTATTTGAATTCTGCATTCCTGCCGGCAGATTGTTAGGTCTGGATACAATATTGCTGACTCAAAAGCAACCGGTTACCGGTGTAATCGTTTGCCCTTTGCAGTTCACCAGAATGCCACAGTTTCCGCTGCAAAGCCTGGCACAAAAAGACTTGAGAATATCTTCCACTTTTTACGCTCCGTTTGTTTTCATATCCGGATCGGCTGGTTGAATAGGCATCTCGGAAAATGAGTGATCTATAATTTCATTATGTCATCGATCAGCCAACTGGTGAATCAAATGAAACATGCTGGCCTGCGAACCCCCATCTACGGACAGATTCTCGCCGGTAACATAACTTGAATCGCCGGAAGCAAGGAAAACGGCTGCTTTACCGATTTCCTCCGGCTCACCGTGGCGGTTCATGGGTATGCCCCGATTGCGGGCCTTGAGCAAGTCCGGAGTGGAATAGATTGTTTTCTGCAGCGGCGTCATCACAGGACCCGGACTGAGTGCATTGACCCGAATCCCGTGTTTGGCCCATTCCACCGCGAGCAACGCGGATAAGGATATGACACCGGCTTTACTGGGTGAATAGGCATTTCCGTTGAGTTCAGGCAATTTGCCTGAAATCGAAGCAATATTGATGATGGAACCCCTGACTTTATTGGCAATCATATATTTTCCGACCGCCTGGCAGCACAAAAACACGCCCTTTAAATTTACGGCCATCACCCGATCCCAAATTTCTTCTTTAAGATCTGCAATCCCACCGCCGATGAAAATTCCGGCGTTGTTGACCAGAATGTCAATTTTACCAAACGTATCCAAGGCTTTCTCTACCATGCCATTCACGTCAATGCTCTTGGACACATCCGCCTTGACGGTTAACGCTTTGCCACCCAGACTGCGAATATTGTCTGCAAGGGTTTCGGCCCTTTCGATATTTTCACGGCAATTTACAACGACATCCGCGCCTTCTTCGGCAAATTTTAAGGCAATGCCGCTACCGATGCCGCGGCTGGAGCCCGTAATGAGTGCTACCTTACCTTCAAGTCTCATGGTTAAATCTCTCGTCTATCGATTAAAATCTTAATTATGGAATACCGGGGCGTTCGCAAAGTGCATAATTATGATTCACACTTCCCACCGCATTGGCCGTTATAGAAACATCATTTACAAAAAAAATCTTTACAACACTTTCAAGAAGACATATCATTAAATACGCATAATGTGGATACACAATATGCGTGTTCACTTAATGCGTAATTAACGGTGGTTTTTATGAATAACCCTTTCTCGTATTCAGATTACGTCACCGGTGAAGCTTTTTGCAACAGAGACATAGAGCAAAAAGATTTAATCTATTATGCTCAAAATTCACAAAATGTCTTGATTTATTCCCACCGCCGCATGGGTAAAACGTCTCTATTGCACCAGGTGCTGCACCAGCTTAAAAAAGCGAAACCAAAGGTCAATTCTGTTTATATCGATCTATACGGCACGCTTGACGAAAAAGATTTTATTGACGCTATCCTGACTGGCCTGACTCAAATAGAGTCCAAACTCGAGCGAATTTTAAAACAAATGGCCGGGCTTAAGGTATCCGGCAGCATCGATCCTGTGACCAACTTACCAACACTTTCAGCATCGATAAAACCGAGAGAAAAGCCCGAGTATCTGGAAAAGGCACTCAACCTCATGGCTTCTTATTCATCGAATCAAAAATTGATAATCGTATTTGATGAGTTTCAGGAGGTCGCCAAATATTCAGAGCAAGGTTTTGAAAAGCGCCTTCGTAAAGTGATTCAGGGACATCGAAATATCAGCTACATCTTTTCCGGCAGCCAAAAGCATATTCTGATCGAGATGTTCGATTCGGCTAAACGAGCCTTTTACAAGATGGCTCGAAGCTATCCACTCGAAAAGATAGAAATTCGGGCTTACATACAGTGGGCCCAAAAACTTTTCAAAAAGAAAAATGTAAATGTCGATAAAGAAATTATCATCGATATTGTCGAACGCTGCGATTTTCAGCCCATGTACATTCAGCAGTTTCTGTTTGACCTGTGGCGTTCGGCCACTGTCAGCTTGGATGTTCTTGATGATATTCAAAAATCGATCATTGCCAGCCAAAAAAACCAATTTACCATTCTCTGGGATCTGTTAACTCAGAACCAGAAAAAAGCCTTACGGCTAGTTGCTGAAACTGGGGGTGAAAGCATCTACGCTGCCGAGCAGCTTCAACGCGTCGGCTTTAATTCGGGGTCCGTCCTTCAAAGAGCCTTATTGTCTCTTGTTGAAAAAGAAATACTATCCAAAAACAAAAAATTTCAATTTCAAGATGCAATGTTCAAAAAATGGCTTCAACGCCTATCCTGAAATGTTCCTTCGGTGGATTGAAGTATCCGAACTTTAACTTGGGGAACTGTTTGCGAATTCTTTTGAACAACTTTTCCATCCCGCCAGGCTCGCCATGGGCAGCGACCGCATTCATTTTCTGCCAGTAGCGAATCGGGTCGAAGTTCAGGTTGCGCCACTGGATCATGTCAATCGGGTGCTTTTCCAAAAACCGGACAAGAGCATCGACTTCCCCAGGTGTGTCGCTAAACCCGGGACAATTCAAGTAGTTAATGGCGACAAATTTTTCATGCGCCAGCGCCAAATCGATGCTTTCCAGGACATCTGCAAAACTATAGCCTTGGGGCTGAAAATATGCATCGTAGCATTTTTCCCGCACACTGTTCATGCTGATGCGAACGCTGTCCAATCCGGCATCGAATAGACGCCTCAGATTGCCGGGCAGGCTCCCGTTGGTATTCATATTAATCGTGCCTTCACCGGTTTGCCGACGAATATGCTGAATGGCCGGTTCGATCACATCAGCCGCCAGCAGGGGATCACCTTCACAGCCCTGCCCGAAACTGACCACACTTTTGGGCACCCGCCGGATATGCGCCAGGGCCACTGCGGTTATTTCCTGGGGCGACGGTGTAAAGGCAATGCGATCCTGGCTATGGGAAATATCGCTGTCTTTCTGAAGCGACAGGCAGCCCAGACAACGCGCATTGCATTGTTTGGCCGTCGGCAGGGGTGCCTCGTAACGGCCCAGGAAAAAATTTTTACCGGCCGGGCAGCCGTAGGTCAGTGCACATTTTTCAAGGTGCGCCCGCAAACGATTGCCCGGCAATTGCTTGCGCATCCGCTCAACCCCGGCCCTAACATCTTTGGGCTGCATGCGCCTGAGGTCCTGACGCGGTTCGGGATCTACCAGCACGACGGCGGACCGGAAGCTTTCTTCGTGCCAACCGACAGCCCCGTATGAAAACAACGGCAGGGTTTGGGCCGTCTGAGTTTCGCGATAGGCACTGACGCGGGTAAGCACATAGCCCGGCGAATTGAAGGCGGCTACCGGGAAAATGTTTTCTCCCGGCGCATACGGATTTTCGCTCAGGGTTTCGAGCCGGCCGGTTTTAACATTCAGCAGAACAGGTTTTCGTTCGGGCAGATACATCAGTTCGCTGCCGTGAGGTATCCTGCAGGTTTGCGCCCTGGACAGTGGCGCCAACCGGGGGCCCGCCATCCCGACGGCCGCATAGCCTTCCAGCTCAAATATCTCTCCGGCCTGATTGGCAACCAGCGCGGTCAGCAAAGGGGTTTTCGTTCGATCCGTTTTTTTTTTAGATACCACGCTTCCTCCAAGATCGACTGCGGGGAATAAGGAGTTTGGTTGCCGGGCCATTAATGCAGATATCGTTGATTAGTTGATTGGTTAAGTGGTGTAAATATGGATTTATCCCATATTTGCAAAATAATTGGACACTTCAGTTTTTAACAATCGTAACCTTCTGAAATTATGATTATAATTTACCTAATCAACCATCCAACCAGTAAACTATTCATCGAGTTCTAAATAATGGCTTCGATACCATTTAGTCCAGTAGCGGCCTTAGCGCAAGGAACTTTTTTTGTAATAACCTTAACAATGATGGGTTCGTAAAAAATCTGAATTTCGATTTTTGTTCATTGTAACACATTGAATTTACAAGCCCTGAAATTTAATTTTTGTGCCTTTTGCGGCTATATCAACAATGATTACTATCAGTTCCTGCCTGATTTGCATGGGT
>JBAVYC010000757.1:0-4858 GCA_049698595.1 Desulfobacterales bacterium
TCGGCATCGACTCCGGCCACCACCACCGCTTCGAGTTGGTTCCGGCCCCTGGCTTCAACAATCCGCACCCCTTGTTTCATGGAAACCCGGGCGGCGGCCAATCGCGCCAAGTAGGTAGCGCCCTCCAGGAGTTTGGGCCAAATGGCCGGTCCCGCGGTGACGGCCTTGAGTTTCATTGCAGTCGAGCTTTGATCCAGCACGGCCAGGATCTCTCCCCGGTTGGCGAGGATTTCCGCCGCCAGCACCAGCATCAATGGGCCGCAGCCGCCAATGAGTGTTTTCCGGCCGGGAAGAATCCCGAAGCTTTTCATAAGGATCTGGGCCGCGCCGGTGGACATTACCCCCGGAAGGGTCCAGCCCTTAAACGGCAACTGCCTTTCTCTTGCGCCAGTTGCCAGGATCAGCGCATCCGCACGATATTCAGACACATGCCCTCCATTGTCTTCTACTAGAAGAATGTGTTCAGGGTAGATGCCCAACACCTGGGTGCCATTGAGAACTTGAATATTGCCTTTTTTTATACGTGCAGCCAGCCGTGCTCCCTGTCGTTTGAGCCGATCGGGCTCGAATCGGTTTTCGGCGGCGGCAGCCTGGGGCAGCTTTCGCAGCAACTGACCGCCGAGGTGAGCATTGTCGTCGATAACGAGGATGTGAAGCCCATACCGGGAGAGAATGTCGGCGGCGGCCAGGCCTGCCAGGCCGCTGCCCACAATGATGACATGATAACTACGTTTCATCGACCTCGATTTCCATCCGGTCTTCGACCCGGGTCATGCAGGCGCGTTGATTGGCGGCACCATTAATCGTGACCAGACAGTCGTAGCAAACCCCCATGCCGCAGAAGATGCCACGCGGCTGATGCGTTTTCGGTGTTTTGCGCAGGACCCGGTACCCGGCTGCCAACAGGGTCGCATGAACGGTTTCACCTTCGTATGCAATAACCGCCTTTCCATTGACGCGAATATTTATTTTCGCTCCCCGCCACACCGATGAAATTCGCAGATCAGACATGGGAAACCTCAAGCTTTTCCGCCTCGACGGTAAAACGACTCAGTCGGAAGGTATCCAGTGAAATGCCGCTCTTGCCCGTGGCGATCATCTGCGCGATGAGTTCACCGGTAATGGGTGACAGGGCGATACCATCGCCTTCATGCCCGGCAGCCATGAAAAAACCGGTAACCTCGTCGACCGGACCGAGAATGGGCAACCCATCCGGGGTATGGGGCCGGAGGCCGGCAAAGGCACGGATGACATTGACCTGCTTCAGCGCCGGAATGATGCCTGCGGTTTTAGCAGCGATGCGATGCAGGCCGTCCGCGGTGGTTCGCTTGTCGAAACCGACAAACTCCCGGGTGGATCCCAGGAGAAAATTGCCGTTCTCCGTCTGCTCGATGGATACCCCTTCCCCGATTGTCTGCGCGATCTCAGGGTTGAACTTAGCGGCGATATACTTGGCAGATATCATACAGTGGCGTAGCATCGGATAGCAGAACTCGGTAACGATGATCTGTCCCCGCCTGGGTTTTATGGGGATGTCAAGACCCACCAGGGCACCGATCTCCGGAGCGTGAACACCGGCCGCATTGATAACGATATCGGCTTCAATTCGCCCTGCATCGGTTTCGACTGCCGACACTTTTCCTGCAGTGGTATCGATGCCGTGAACAGCCACGCCGGTGAACAGCTGAGCGCCGAGGGATTTGGCCCCCAAGGCGAACCCTTGGGTCAATGAAATCGGATTGACCTGCCCATCCAGTGGCGAATGGGTGGCACCTAAAATATTTTCGGAGAGCTGGGGATCTAGTTTGCGGATCTGATTTCTATTAATCAAGGAGACATCCAAACCGACTTCCTGCTGCTCTTTGACGAATTGCTGCATGGCCGATAATTCGTCTTCGCTTTCGATCACCACCATGCCGCCGGTTTCCCTGTATTCGATAGGAACCGGCAGCTGTCGGGCCAATAAATCGAATCGCCTGCGGCTCTCCATGGCGAGCTGAAGGTGAATCCCGGGCTTTTTGGACTGGAGAAACACCAGCCCGTCGCAGGCGCCGGAACTGCCGGAGGCGATATCGCCGCGTTCCAGCAAGGTGACTTGAAGCTTATATCGGGCCAGATGATAGGCAATGGAACTGCCGATAATACCGGCCCCGATGACCACCACATCTGTTTGCGAGGGTTTTTTCATTAAATCCCTTCTGGCATTTGGCTCAGTGCTTATTGCTTTGGCAACCCCAAACTTTGACCACAGCGGCCGCAACAGAATCCCTGCCAGAATCAGGATACCCAGTATCCTGACCATGGGTGAATTGAGCAGATCCGGCTTGGCGCACAAAAATGTGGTTAACCCGGCCAGCACAAAGAGAATGACCTGAAAACCCAGGTTCAAGGGCCTGAAAAAGTAGCGGCTTAATGCCCCTGCAAAAAGTATAATTGCCACCAAAAGCCACAGCGTGACGGTGATAATTTCAAAGGGAGTGCCTCGCATAAGCAATGCCTGGTTGAATACAAAAACGTAAGGGATTAAAAACCCTGCCAGGGCCAGTTTAAAAGCCTCAAATCCGGTCTGCAGCGGCTTGGACTTGGCAATCGAGGCGGCGCAAAAGGCCGGCACGCACACCGGCGGGGTAACCCCGGCCAAGACGGCAAAATAATAGACAAATAGATGGGCCGGCAGCATGTCGGTTCCCATGGCCAGCAGGGCCGGTCCGCCGATGGTAATGGCAATAATATAGGCCGGCGTGCAGGGCAGTCCCATACCCATAACCAGAGAGGTGACCATGATCAGAAGCAGGGCCGGCAGTATTTGGCCCCCGGACCAGTTTGTGATGACCGTGGCAATGCCCAGGGCCAGACCGGTATGGGTGACAATGGCAACCACCATGCCTGCGCCGGCACAGGCAAGGGCGATCATGATCATGTTATGGCCGGCAAGACGGAGGGTTTCCCATATCCGGGCAGGCGTCATGCGGGTCTCTTTTTTAATAAAGCTTATTAAAAATGTGATGCCAATGGCAGCGTTGGCCGCAAAAAAGGGCGAATACCCTTTAAGTAGCAGAACCACCAGGATGATCATGGGGACAAGGAGGTAGGAATCCTTGAGGACCTGCTTTATGGGGACCATATCCTCTTCCTTGACCCCTGAAAGTTCTTCTCTCTGGGCTGTAAAATGGACCCGAACGACCATGCTGACATAGAGCAGCAACGATCCCAGCATGGCAGCGATAACGATGTTGACATAGGATATGCCCGTGATTTCCGCCATAACGAAGGCACCGGCCCCCATGACCGGCGGCATAAGCATGCCCCCGGTGGAGGCAGCGGCCTCCACCGCTCCGGCAAATCTGCGCTTGTATCCAAGTTGTTTCATGAGCGGAATGGTGAATACCCCGGTGGAATAGACGTTGGCAGCAGCTACACCGGAGATAGATCCGAAAAGCCCTGAGGAGATAACGGCAATCTTGGCCGGCCCACCATTACTCTTGCCTGCGATCCGGCAGGCAAGATCGGTAAAAAACTGACCGGTTTTGGTGACCTCCATAAAAGCCCCAAAAATTACAAACAAGGCCACGAAGGTGGCTGAAACCCCGGTAATAGACCCAAAAATACCGGCATCGGTGATCAGATACTGCATTTCAATGATTTCGGCAAAGACGACGGGTTTGGCATAGAATACGCCGGAAAGATACGGCGCCGCATAAAGATAGACAAAAAAACCGGCAATGAGATATGCCATGGCCGGGACCACCGCCCGCCGAACGGCTTCCAGCAGCAGGACGATCATCAGGGCACCCAGAACCAGTTCAATGGTCAGGACATCGTCGACAAATTCCAAACGTTCGGTGAGCCGTTCATGAAAATATACAATGTATAGCGGTGGAAAAATTGAAAGCAATGCAAGAATCCAGTTGACGACCCCCACGTTCTCATGGCGTTTCTTTTTGAATGCCGGGAAGAGGACAAAGGCACACGGCAGCAAGAATAGAAGATGGATGCCCCGCTGGATCCGGGGCTGATAAATTCCCACTGAGGCAGTGTACAGTTGGAACAGTGAAATGGTGACAAGCCAGACTCCTATTGCCTTGTTTCGCCATCCTTCCAGGATCCTCATACTATCTCTCCCTGTATCAACTCTTAAGGCCACGGCAGACCATTAATTGGTCTGCCATAATCTTTAGCTGGATCGACCACAACTATGATCGGCCGGATTATTACAAGCCGTCTTATGGCATGTATCCTGCTTCTTTGTAAAATTTTTCTGCACCGGGGTGCAGCGGTAAAGCGACATTCTTCCAACCGTATTTGGGGATAAAGTTTTTGTTTGCTGGATTAATTTTGTGAGCTTCATCAATATTGTCGCAGATAATTTTTATAATTGTGTAGGCCACATTCTCGGGCACGTCTTTGTTTATGATGAGTTCGCCTGCCGACACAACGGCCGGAACATCTGCATCCTGTCCCTTATAAGTACCGGCTGGGATGAAAGCACGTCCCGAATCCCGGGACAAAGTTCCGAATTTTTGGTTCAGTCCATCAATAACTTCATCGGATACCGGAAGTAAAACGCTGTCACGGCTGACTGTCATCTCCGTGATCGCCGCGCCGGGCAGGCCCAGATGGGTAAATACATAGTCAACGTGTTTATCTTTATACAGGTTCACCATATCGGAATAGACGGCATTGAAAACCTTGCCGTTGGCATCCTTGATCGCTTGCAGGGAAATACCATAAAAACCAAGAATATTCTCCACCAGGGGAAGGTCAGATGTGCCTTTCATCGGTGCGCCCACCCTGATTGCTTTTCCGGCTTTAACCATCTCGGCCATCTCGGCGACCGTGTTAACACCTTCGCTTTTTG
>JBAVYC010000758.1:0-5554 GCA_049698595.1 Desulfobacterales bacterium
AAACATACCCGCCCACAGATCGCCGGAAACGGGTTTTCATTTAAAATCGTTTGCCAGGCATCTTTCAACTGCCCCCTTGACGTCAGCATTTCGATGCGGGCGATATCCTGGCCCAGGGGGCAGGCCGCGCTGCAGGGAGCGGTTTTTTCATCGAATTTTGGATGAAAAAAGCGCCAGGAGCCGGTTTGGTTCACCTTGGTTGAAGTGCTTGAGTGAGGGATGAACAAGGGTATTTGGTTAAAAGATAAATCGTTCATTTTTCTCTCGCTGTGACTTCGGGGTTTCAGAGGTTAACAATTCCAGGAAGCCGCACCCTTTCGTAGGCATCTTGCGAAGCCCTGATATTCTGCTCCGGATTGACGCTGATATCTTCCTTAATGGCATCAAAAATCATGTCCAGCGGCGGCATCTCCAACATTCGGGTGAACGCGCCGATCATGGCCGTATTGATAATGGGATGGGTGGGTGTACCTAGTCGGTTGCGGATGGCAATGCCGGTGGCGTCCACCCATGCCAGGCGAAAACCGGAAAAAACATTCAGATTTTCAGGTTGTTGCGAGGCGTTTAGCAGAACCCAGCCACCCGGTTTAAGCCCTGCGGTGACATCCACGGATTCCAGCAATTTTACGTCCTGAACCACCACATGATCCGGGGTGTAGACATTGCTGCGAATCAGGATTTTTTCCTTGTCCAGCCGCAAATAGGCTTCCACTGGAGCGCCCCGTCTTTCCACGCCAAAGACGGGAAAGCTCTGAACCCAATAGCCGGTACTGAAAAAGGCTTTGGCCAACAATATCGAGGCCACCACCGTTCCCTGTCCACCACGTCCGTGAAAACGTATTTCCTGCATGCTTTACCTTGAACCTAAATTTTTTCCAATCCGAAAATCAGATCCGCCCCTCGGACTCTCCGCCTGTGGTGGATTAATCCGCAATAAATTCACCGTTTTCGATTTGTCTGGATGTCAGATTTTTTCCGCTGTCGAACTTCATTTCCACGCGGATCCGATTTTTACAGCCCACCCCGAAAATTTCTTTCTGCAAAGAATAGGTGACACTACCGTTTTTTTCGAAATTTTGCATCAGTTCCCAGGATTTATTGATAAAGAGGTGAAATTGTTCCTGGCATTCATTGCAGCGCACATTTAGGAAAAAGCCGTCTGATGAGGACTTGGAAGTGTCTTTTCCGAAAATTTTATCGGCCAACTTTTTGAACATCGGTAAGCCTCCATAAAAAACAAGCGAAAAGCTGTTTGACAGGATTTTCGATCCGTTTTTTCCCAATTCAGATATCGTTGATTGGTTGACTTTTAAGTGGTTGTAAATATGGATTTATACCATATTTGCAAAATAATTGGACACTTCATGTTTAAAAAAAATGTAACATTCTGTAATTATGACTATAATTTACCTAATCAACCATTCAACCCGTTAACTATTCAACGATGCCTGTACTAGGTCACGAATCTAAGTTGTTGTCAAGGTAGAGGACATTGAACGGCCGGATTTTAAAAACGGATTTTTGTAATGAATCTTTAGTTGTCGCCGACTTAATGGTGCTATAATTTTACAAAAGCGGATTGGTGAATTCTTATATCAAATAAAGACCACACTCAACAGGCGATTATGAATTCGAATCAATTACCCGGATTGTCTGAATGCAAGCATTGGGGTTGAATTTGACAAAGTCGTCAAATATACCTACTCTCATTTAATTAAAAACTTGCAGTCCATTTTTTCATAAAATTTTTTTGCTTTGATTGAGAACCCACCGAAGGACTCAGGAGAAGAAGGTAATGTCATTCAAAGATCTGTTTCGTTTTCCGGCATCCCGCCTGTCGCGGCGGATTGCATTTTGGGTTTTTATCAGCGTCATCGTGATCGAAACCCTGATTTTTATTCCTTCATATAAAAACTATGAAATAGAACTTTTGTCACAATTAAAAGAAATTTCTGCGGCACGGGTCGCTTTGATAATGAAAATCGCAAAGCCGGATGCCTCGGACAGCGAACTTTTCCAGCATGTTAAAGAGCTCCAGGATAACGAGCTGGTTGTCGGAGGGGTACTTTACAGATCTGATGGAGAAAAAGTCGGTGCTTTTGGCGAAATGCCTGATTTGCGAATTGACAATGTCCAACCTGCCGGGATGACTTTCCTCTTGAACGGGGACGGGTCTTACTATGACATCGCCTGTTCACCGGTGGAGCTTCAAAGAGACTATCGGTTGATCTTGCGGCATGATTCATCTTCTGTAAAACAGCGCCTGCTTGCCTTTTTTTTACGAATTGCCGGACTGGTGGTGATCATTTCATTCGTTGTCACGGTGGGCACTTGGCTCACGCTGCGCTGGATCGTGGTTAATCCTATCCTGGATTTGAGACATGATCTCATTCGCGCCGGTGAATCATTGAGCAAAGACAATCAAACACCTGACTTTCATTCGGCCAAGGTTCAGCGCAACGATGAGTTGGGTGAAGTGATCGGTGCCTTTCGTCAGATGTACCGGCAAATATCCGATGCAATTAACGAACGACAAAAAGCAGAGGAGGCACTGCTGGAAAGTTTTCAGCAGGTTGAAGCCTACTCCCAGGTACTCAACAACGAGCTGGAAAATGGCCGGCGCATGCAGATTGATTTTTTACCCGATAATTTGCTGCAAATGCCGGGCTGGGAAACTGCCGCGTTTTTCAAGCCTGCCCGCCAGGTTGCCGGTGATTTCTATGATATCTTCCAGCTGCCAGGGGGCAGCATCGGCTTTGTGGTCGCTGACGTGTGTGACAAAGGAGTGGGGGCGGCGCTGTTTATGGCACTATTTCGCAGCCTGATCCGGGTGTTTTCGGGTCAAACTTCCCAGAACGGATTGCCGCTTTCCTGCAGTGAAACCCTCCCCGACGAGCCTGCCCGGTTGGCGGACAGCTCATCTTTGGATCCGACCCACATCACCGCCTTGAAAGCCGTTAAGCTCACCAACAATTACATCGCGTTGAATCACGGTGATCTTTCCATGTTCGCCACTTTGGTTTTCGGTATCCTGGATCCGGATTCCGGTGCGCTGAGTTACATTAACGGGGGGCATGAGCCGCTATTTATAGTCGGACCCGATGGGGGTGTCAAAGATCGTCTTTCGCACACGGGGCCGGCGGTGGGCATCGAGCCGGAAATCGATTTTGGGATTCGGCAAACGCATATGGATTCGGGAGACATACTGTTGGGTTACACCGATGGCGTGACAGAAGCCGTTGCATCAGACGGTGCATTTTTCACTATGGATCGTTTGGTGTCGATATTAGAAATCCCGGCAGCCACAGCCACCGAATTGCTCGATCGAATTGCAGGCAGCCTTCAGGAGCATGTTGGTGAGGCCGACCAGTTCGACGATATCACCCTGTTGGCGATCAGAAGGATTCTCTGAATTTTAAATCGTGTGAAACTACGCCAAAATGGCATAGTTTCTTTTTTCGATCAGAGTGGACGCTTCGGCGGCTGGGCTGAAAGCTCAGATGTTTAACTATTATGCGGCGCGGCAATGTTCGGTTCGGCCGTAAGGGAATAAAAAAATGAACAACTGGATACCATTTAGCGACGGAGAATATATGGTGGACAAGGCGTTGCTCGTTGCCGGTGAAGACTGTGCAGTCACTGTTGAAGATGTCATTGTCGAAGTCTATTCTGATAAGCGAGGTCAGCGATATTTGAGAGGTCGGGGACGTATTCGCAACATCCTGATGGTCGAACTACTTGAAGACAGTGACGAATTAGACCTGCTTTTGGATTTTGGAGAGGAATTCAAATTTCTTCTCAAGGTACCGAATATTAAGGTCGGCAAGGTGTTTTCGCCGGATGTTAAATCAACTCTGCAGTTTATACCTAAAATTCCCTGGCATCAAATTCAGCAAGCCGAATTTGAAGATATATTGTCCAGGCTCCGTATTCTTTCCGATTGAGTCAACTCTAATGCTCAGATAGGGTTATAACAATTTTAAAATCTGATTTTTTGCTTTGTTATATTCTTCGGATGTAATCAGGTTTTTCTCATACATCCGAGCAAGTTCGGTCAGTTCCCGGATACGGAGGGTTTCAGGGTCTTCCAGTTGAAATTTTGCCTCAGGTGATGAAATCTCAATGGCTTTGCGGTCATCGGGTTGGCCAAATTTAAGAGACGCCAGCCCCCTGAGAAAGCTGACCTCAAAACTTCTGCCCTGAAAAAGGGAAGAATTTTCAATATCATGCAACATTTTCTTTCCTTTGGATTTGATGCGCCAGTATATAAAAACACCCGACAGCACGAATAAACCTGTTGCCCCCAGAAAGACCCATAACATATGCCGGGTGACACTTCGAAAGAAAATGACCATTAACACAAGAGCGACAATGATCAACAGGTGCAGAAACAAAATAACATGGGTCATTAGTACTGCTTTAAACAGGTTTGCACCTTGATTTTTATTTTTATTCGCCATGGTCTTTCCTGCATTCGAAACTACAGATCCGCATTGCGACGATACGGGTGAAACAATTGCATCTAAACGGTAAGGTCAAATTCAAGCAATTCAACACGCTTTGCAACCAACCGGCGTGTGGAAGGGGGGTCAGAGGGGTTAGCCCCAATGTCGCATAAACAATATGGCTAAGAATGATTAATGATCTGCTATCGTTGCCGATATCATGGTGAAAGCACCATTTCCCTGATATCACCATTGGTGACTTCAAAGGATGGGGACAATTTTGCAGCGCTAGAGTTAAGGAAAAAATTAAGATGCTACCATTCACTGGAGAGCTTTCGTACTACTGAACGCCAATTTGTATTTATTTTTGCTGCTGCGTCCAGGGCTATATCCAGATGGGTTTCCATGTAATCCGCATAGATTCTGTTATATAGTTTTTTATCCTTGATGCCTCTTTTTTGCAGGGGCATGTCGGAGACCAGCATAATCGATCCTATCGGCACTTCGTAGCGGTAGGCCACCGAGAAAAGCGTTGCCAGCTCCATCTCGATGGCGAGGATTCTTTGTTTCCTTAAATAATTGATGAATTCTTCATCAAATTCCCACAGCCGCCGGTCGGTGGTGTAGACGATGCCGAATCGGGGGGTCAGACCGACTTTGCGAACGGCTCCGATGCAATACAGATTAACCGATGAAGCCGGTATGGCGGGAAACTCATGCGGCAGGTAGTGTCGGCTTGTGCCTTCGCCGCGGATGGCGGCTGAAGGAACCAAAAAATCTCCCACTTCAAGGCTGTCGTCGATCCCACCGCACATACCCAGCATAATGACGGATTTGAGGTTGTCGAGATATGCAAGGCAATTGATGATTAAAGCCGCCTGGGGCGAGCCGATACCAAAATCGATCAGGGTACAGTTCATTTCCTTAGCATTGACGATTCGGAAATTACCTTCTGTGGACTTGCCTTTGGTTTTCTCTTTAAAGCGCTTGACATACTGTTTGAAATTGGTAATCAGCACATGATCACAAAAATCTTCAAGTTTACTGTTCGTATACCTTTCCAATGTCTGTCTGATGTATTCGTGTTCCTTGAGCGACATTCAATTTTC
>JBAVYC010000759.1:0-2485 GCA_049698595.1 Desulfobacterales bacterium
CGCGACCTTGGTGGCCGGGAAGCAAGCTATGAAATAAAGTGGGTGAAGCCGCATACCGGCACCCCGCTTTTAGCGTTGAAAGGGATTTCGAATCGCGACCAGGCCAAAACATTGATCGGCGCTGAACTTTTCATCCCGCAATCAGAACTGCCTGAATTGGATGAGGATACCTATTACTGGCGCGATCTGATCGGAATCGAAGTTTATACGCAAACAGAAGAATTTCTTGGTCGGATTGAATCGATTATCGAAACCGGCAGTAATGATGTCTACGTCGTTAAAAGGGATGAAAAGGAAGTGCTGATTCCGGCCCTCGAAGCGGTGGTACTGGAAATCGATTTAGGGCATAACCGGATGCTGGTCGATCTGCCTGAAGGGTTGACTTAGTTGATTGGGTAATTAGTTGAATAGTTAACTAAAAATGATGAATTTTGTTGTCCTGACGATTTTCCCGGAAATGTTTGACCCATTCTGGTCCCATGGGATTATTCGCAGGGCAATCGAACAGCAAAAGATTTTTGCTTCAACCGTCAACATCAGAGATTACGCCCGGGACCGGCATCAGGTTACGGATGACAGACCGTATGGCGGCGGCAGCGGTATGGTAATGAAACCGGAGCCCCTGGCAGGAGCCATTCGGGCTGCTACCCGCAAAGTGCCGGCGGCCGGGACCGTCTTGCTGACGCCCCAGGGAAGGCCCTTCGATCAGAATATGGCCAAGGAACTGGCGTCATTTGATGGCCTGGTTATGATTTGCGGTCGCTACGAAGGCGTCGATGAGCGGATCTGTCACGATCTCATTGACTATGAAATTTCGATCGGTGACTATGTGCTCACCGGCGGCGAGTTGGCGGCGATGATCATCGTTGACGCCGTCACACGGTTGATTCCCGGAGCCCTTGGTGGCAAGGATGCAGCTGAAAATGACTCATTCTCAAACGGGCTGCTGGAACATGCGCATTACACCCGGCCACGAATATTTGAGGACCGGGAGGTCCCCGATGTTCTGCTGTCCGGCCATCACCAGGAGATTGAAAGATGGCGCCTTGAATCATCTTTAATGCGAACGCTATTAAAAAGGTCGGATTTGTTGCAGCAAAAAAACCTGAACCGACAGGAAATCGAAATTCTGGAAAAGTGGCGCCGGGAGATAAACAATATTTTAGAACTTCATAATAAATAAGAAGGTAAAGAGTTCAGCCACGAATACAGGAAGGCACAAAAAAGGAATATTTCGGTTGAAGTATAAACTTGGTGGCTTCGTGCCTTAGCGGCTGAACTATTAAAAAAACAATTTATGCCCAATCTTTATGTGGCATTGACCCATTATCCGGTTATTAATAAGCGCGGCGACATCATTGCTTCGGCTTTGACCAACCTGGATTTACACGACATTTCAAGGGCGGCAAAGACATACGGGGTAAAATCGTTCTACGTGGTTACCCCGCTTTCTGATCAGAAAGTGCTGGCAAAAAAGATTATTGCGCATTGGACCGAGGGTGCCGGAGCAGTCTACAACCCGGACAGACGCAGCGCGCTTGAATTGATCAAGGTTAAGGACTCTATCGTAGATGTCGCCAAAGACATCGAAAGCATAGAAAGCAGTTACCCAAAAACAGTTACAACTTGTGCCCAAAAGTATTCGGCAAGCATCGGCTATGCGGATTTCAGGGGCATTATCGAAAATGGCCTGCCGCACCTGCTGATTTTCGGTACCGCCTGGGGTTTGGCTGAAGCTTTAATATCTGAAGCGGATTTCGTCCTGGAACCTATTGCGGGCACGACGGGTTATAACCATCTGTCGGTTCGCTCAGCGGTGGCCATCATATTGGACAGACTTTTGGGATCCGGAAAATAGGAATCCCGATCCAAGGGACCTGCTGTGATTTCAACCCGGAGACGGGGTGATTCCTGATAGATAACTGGAATACTGGAAAAATGGAATAGTGGGTATGAAATGCGGAGAAAAGCTCAATTTCTGATCGGTTTCATCTATAAAAAATAGATCTTATTCCGCTAAACCCAGCATTCCAACATTCCATTATTCCATTTCCCCATGGCATATGATTACGGTGACCGCCTCATACGGACTGACCTGGTTCAAAGGACTAGGTTTTCAATATTGAATAAAAACATCTTGGAGGAGAAATGAAAAAAATAGAAAAATTGGAAAAAGAACATTTGCGCATGGACTTGCCTGCTTTCGGGCCGGGTGACACGGTCAAAGTCCATGTAAAAATTAAAGAAGGCGAAAAAGAGCGTATTCAGGCATTCCAGGGCGTTGTCATCGCCAAACGCAAAGGTTCCACCAATGCGACGTTTACCGTGCGCAAGATTTCTTACGGCATTGGTGTCGAACGTATCTTCCCGACCCATTCACCCGTTATTGATAAAATAGAAATCATTACCCGGGGTCGTGTGCGACGCGCCAAGATTTACTATCTGCGCAAACTCAGAGGCAAAGCCGCTAGAATTAAAGAACGCC
>JBAVYC010000760.1:0-3780 GCA_049698595.1 Desulfobacterales bacterium
TATGGTTAAAATCGCCAATTTTTTTTTAAGTGGCCTAATTTTGTTACATAAAATTCAATCCCAAGAGCTGGGAGTGTAATATCGCAGCTTTTCTGGAGCTTTAAAATCCTGCAATATTTTGGAATGATATGTAAAATGTTAAATTTAAAATATTCCGCATTTTCAGGACACTAGTTTTTATAAAAATTGACACAAAAATATCCCTGGGATATATTCAATAACCAATCCAAATCCATTTCGCTTATCGGTCAATACAATCCATATTAAGCTTATCCGGAGGGCATAAATATGAAATGCCCAAAATGTCAGTTTGATAATCCCAACAATATGAAATTTTGCGGTAATTGTGGAACTAAGCTGGAATTAGTCTGTCCCAAATGCAATTTTTTAAATCCGCCACAGTTTAAATTCTGTGGTGAATGCGGTCAAGATCTCTCCACTTCCTCGAATTCATCAACCTCCAAAAAACCTGCGCAAAGCTTCCCGAATATTAGTGACATCGGATCTCTATCCGACGGAGAACGTCGTCGGGCAACGATAGTCTTTTCAGATCTATCAGGATACACATCGATGAATGAGAGACTCGATCCGGAAGAAGTTGAGGGGATCATGAGCCGAATCAAAAAGGAAGCGGAACGTATTGTGGAAAATCATGGTGGAACGGTCAACCAGTTTGTGGGTGATGAAATTTTAGCACTTTTTGGTATCCCCGTAGCCCATGAAGATGATCCTATCCGCGCGGTCAGAGCGGCCCTTGAAATTCATCACCTCGTACGTGAGATTAGTCCTAAGATAGAAAGGCGGATAGAAACACCACTTCGCATGCATACGGGAATTAACACTGGTTTGATAGTAACACATCTGCGGGATTTTCGTGAAGGACAATTTGGCATCACCGGGGATGCGGTAAACACTGGTTCAAGATTGGCTTCGCTTGCCAGTTCTGATGAAATTATCGTTAGTCCCGAGACTCAATCTCTTATAAATCCTTACTTTAAGACATTGCCACTTGAGGCCGTCCAAATAGATGGAAAATCGAAACCGGTGATACTCTATCGGGTAATAAAAGAATCAGAGGTACAAACCAGGTTCGAAGCTGCTGAACGGGAAGGGTTTACAGCATTTACTGGAAGAGAGCGTGAGCTGTCCGCGCTTCAATTTGGCTTAGTCAGATCCATGGCTGGAAATGGTCAGTTTGTAACGGTGGTTGGTGAAGCGGGAATTGGCAAAAGTCGTTTAGTTTTTGAATTTCGACGCAGCATAGATAGAGATAAAGTCACTGTGCTACAGGGGCGTTGTCAATCTTATGGAAGTAATATACCTTACTTTCCATTGGTCAATGCGCTTAGACGGGGGCTGAATTTAGGGGATGAAGAGAAAAGGGCAGAGCTGCATAAAAAAGCTATAACTAATATTTTGGCTATCGATCAAACATTAGAACAATACATCCCACTGTATTTGCAATTGCTATCCATCCCGAGCGAGGATTATCCGTTGCCGAAGCATTTGCACGGTCAGGAATTGAAACTCGCAATCCAGGAAGCTCTGGCCGCAATTAACATTCATAACTCTAAACGGAAACCTATGGTGCTTATTTTGGAAGACTGGCATTGGACAGATGAGGGATCAGATTCAGCACTTAGGCGTTTGGTAAGTTTATTGCCGCCCTATCCTTTGATGGTGGTCATTATTTATCGCCCAGAGTACACCGTTAGCTGGCCGAATTTGAGTCATCACACACCTATTGTTTTAAAACCTTTGGATAATCGGCACACTGAGAACATTATGAAAGAAGTCTGGAGTGTCGACCACCTGCCTGATGGTTTTGCCCCCCGGGTCAATGAGCGTACTGGAGGCAATCCTTTTTTTGTTGAGGAGGTCTGTACAGCTCTAACTGAAGAAGGATCAATCGAAATTATTGGCAATAAAGCGGTTCTTAACAGTGCGATTGAGAATCTTGCCTTACCGGCAACTGTTCAGGCAGTTATCAGAGCTCGATTGGATCGATTGGATCAATATTCTAGAGAAGCCCTACAGTTGGCTTCAGTCATCGGCCGCGAGTTTGCTCTGCAAATTTTGGAACGAATATCCATTTCAAAAAATGAGCTGTACAAATCCTTAGAAATCCTGAAGTTCCAAGAATTAATTCAGCAAATCCGCTTAATTCCGGAAGCAGAATATATGTTTAAGCATGTTTTAACACAAGAGGTGACATATGAAACATTGCTGCGTCAAAATCGAAAGAATATGCACGGATTAGTTGGCCAAGCTATTGAAGAGCTTTATCAAGACCGGATCGAGGAGCAGGTAAATCTATTATTTCATCACTTTAGTCTTGCTGAAAACTGGCCAAAAGCAGCAGTCTATGGTCGACAGGCTGCATCAAAAGCATATAAGTTGAGTCAATATCAAGATGCCCTGAAAATGTTTGAACAAGCAAAAAAATACCTTCTGAAGCTTCCTGAGAATCCAAATCGGCAAGAAGCCTTAATTGCTATGCATTCAGACATGAATTGGCCACTGCATTTTCTTGGAAATCATGATCGAGCATGGGAAATATGTCAAGAATCCGAGTCCGTTGCGCGTTCTCTGGCAAATCCGGTTCCTTTAGGTAAGGTTTTCTATGATTATGCGATGACAAGTTTCTTTAAGGGACGATATGAAAAGGCAGAATCGTATTATCTAAAGGTTTTTGATCAACTTGAAGGAACTGGTGAAGATGAGTTTATCTATCATGTCAAATTTCCTCTTGCTGTTACCTATTTATCTCTGGCCCAATGGGAAAAGGCAGCTGCTCTATATTCAGAAATCATCGAGATATCCGAAACACAAAACACTCAAGCTAACTATCGAAGGCATTATCCATTTCTTCCGTATACCCATAGTTGCACGCATTTGGGTTACATTCGAGCACTCCAGGGTCACATCGAGGAAGGAAAAAAACTGGTCGATAAAGGCCATACACCAAACCTGGAAAGCATCGCTAATTTACCTTCAAAGGCATATTGTACACTTTGGCATAGTACCTTATCGGCTTTAATCGGTGAGAATCATGGAGCACTGACACGCGCAGAGAAAGTTGTTGAAATCGCTGAAAAGACTGATTCTCCTATCTTGTGTTTTTTAGGCTATGCAGCAAAGGGAAATGCTCTGATGGCATCCGAGCTATATAAGGAGGCTTGTGGATTCTACGAAGAAGCTTTGGAAGCTATTAAGGGTACAGAACATAGACGGTATTTGGCATCGGTTTATTATCATTTGATCCGGTCATATTTAGAGTTAGGAGATATACGCAAAGCTGAACAGTACTATCAGGATGGTTTTCCATTAGTTGAATTAAACCCAGCACTGGATGCTCCAAGATTTGATTTTGTTCGAGCAAGACTGCTGGCCTCCTCTAGCTTCCCCGATTTCGAACAATCTGAGAATTTTTTTGAAAAAAGTATCCAAGCTGATGAGAATTCAAGCGCCATAGTACCTGCTGCCCAGTCACGTTATTATTTAGCACAAGGGTTATTTCGAAAAGGAGATGTAGAACAAAGCCGCTTGCTTCTCAAAGAAATTAGAGAAAAGTTTCAAATCTGGGGCATTCCTGTTTGGAAAAGAAAGTGTGAGTTGATGTTGAAGAAATTTGAGCAAGGTAGAAATTAGTCTAAAATGGTTTTACACTCAGAAATCTTTTAAATATCTGTTCCGGGCGGTTTTTATCGCAGTGAGTGGATTTTGAGCTCAAATCAGCCAGAAAATTGAACCATAAAATTTTAGGTTAGCAGGACAAAT
>JBAVYC010000761.1:0-6779 GCA_049698595.1 Desulfobacterales bacterium
CCGGGTCCAGTGGGCAAATACTTCGTTGATTGGTTTATGTGTTGATTGAGTTGATAAGATTTGATGGATCAAATCCTTTTAGCTTAATCAACCAGTCAACCAAATTAACCAATCAACTAATTACCCAGTCAACCAAATTAACGAAGGAAAATTTTGTGATGCCATATAGTTATTTTGCAGGCTGCAAAATTCCCTATCACTTACCGGAATACGGCAATTCAACACTGGCGCTGCTGAACGGATTCGGCATCGAGCTACTGGGTCTGGAATTTAATTGCTGCGGCTATCCGGTGCGCGATATCGATTTTCAGTCATTTCTGCTGGCTGGTGCCCGGAATCTGGCCCTTGCCGAGCAAAACAACACCGACATTGTAACACCCTGCAAGTGCTGTTTCGGGAGCTTGAAATTTGTTGAACACTATTTAAACCAGTGCCGAACCGTAAAAGATCAGATTAATACGATGTTGCGACCGGAAGGGCTCCAGTGGAAGGGCCGTAAAAGCGTCCGGCATCTGTTAACGGTCCTGCACCAGGATGTCGGCCTTGACACACTGCGTGCCGCGGTCGTCAATCCGCTTGCAGGATTAAAACTGGCCATCCATACGGGCTGCCATGCCTTGCGACCCGGCAATGTGACCCGTTATGACAATCCGCTGGTTCCCGGCATTTTTAGCGACCTGGTCGACGTGACAGGTGCTGAAAGTGTTTTCTGGTCCATGAGTACGGAATGTTGCGGGAATCCGCAATGGGACAAAAACCGGAAACTTGCCCTGAAGCAGATGCAAAGAAAATTGTTTAATGCCAAACAGGCCGGGGCCGATTTTGTGTGCACCGCCTGCACTTACTGCCAGATGCAGTTCGAACAAAAAAATCAAGTCGAACTTATTTCGCAAAATAGTGATCGAACTATTCCGGCGGTTCTTATTTCACAGCTGATCGGATTGAGTATCGGCATGGAAGACGAAGAAATCGGGCTCGGGGATGAAAATCGCCAGATGCTTTTTGCATAGTACCTATCTTCACGATCGCAGTAACGTACAATCTTAGGTTGAGACGAATCGATTTGGCGTGAAAATTCTCACTGGCGCATTGATACTTGAGTGACTATATTTGAATTCATTTGATTAAATTAAACCTAACTATCAACTAAAAAAAGGAGGATAAACGATGCCAGATGCTGATGATTTGAAAGAAGGGAAAAAATACTACACGGAAAAGCCGCAAAAAGCGGAAGGTTTCTTTTTGAAAGGATCCAACTCTCTGGAATGGGGCATGAAAGACAGGCTGGCCCGTATATTCAATCCGGTCTCGGGTCACACGGTGATGCTGGCTTTTGATCACGGCTACATCATGGGACCAACCTCAGGACTGGAGCGCATGGATCTGACAATCGTGCCCCTGATCGAGTACGCCGACTGCATCATGTGCACGCGCGGCGCACTGCGCACCCTTGTGCCGCCGACTGCCGGTAAACCGGTCTCATTGCGCTTTTCAGCCGGGACGACAGTCCTGACAGAATTAAACGATGAGTGCCTCATGGACATCGAGGAGGCGGTCCGCATCAATGCCTCCCTGCTGGCAGTCATGGTGGCGGTTGGCGATCGTTACGAAGCAACCACGATTCGAAACCTGACCCGTGCCGTTGACCTTGGAACCCGCTACGGGATTCCTACCCTGGGTGTCACCGCAGTCGGCAAAGACATGGCCCGCGACGCACGCTATTTGTCCATGGCTTCCCGTGTATGTGCCGAGAACGGTGCGCATGTGGTTAAAACCTATTTCTGCGATGATTTTGAGAAAGTGGCTTCGACCTGCCCGGTGCCGATCGTGCTCGCCGGCGGCAAGAAACTGCCTGAACTGGATGCGTTGACAATGGCTTACCAGGCAATCGATCAAGGCGCAAGCGGCGTTGATATGGGCCGTAACATTTTCCAGGCCGGAGACCCAATCGCGATGATTCAGGCGGTGCGAGCCGTCGTGCATGACATGGAAACCCCGGAAAAAGCGTTCGATTTGTACAACAGCCTAAAACAGGGTTAATCATACCTTCATTAAATCATACCTCTCTTATAGGAGGGATATGGATTAATTTCGATATTCTGCAGTTCTCCGTATACTTGTGGAGTGTTGTAGTAATGGAGTGTTGGAAAAACGAAAACCCAAAACCGATCTTCTGTAACTTTAATTAAAGGTCATTGGAATTCTCTGATGCATAGAGTTCACGAGCGGTAGACCATCACTCCAATACTCCATCACTCCTTGAAACTGTTACAGGCAGAGCCAACTATCGCTGACCCCCGGCGGCGGGATCTTCGACTGGCCCAAAGAACCAGGTTTTCAAATATAGTAACAATAAAGGAGGTTGGACTATGAAAGCGATCGGTTTTTATCAGTACTTGCCGGTGGAGGATCCATCAAGTTTAGTGGAGGTTGAGGTCCCTGCTCCTGAACCGGGTGACAGAGATTTGCTCGTCCGCGTCAAAGCGGTCTCGGTCAACCCGGTTGACGTTAAAATCCGTTCTCGGCTGGAGACAGTGGAAGCTGAACCGCGCATAATTGGCTGGGACGTGGCCGGGGTTGTCGAAGACATCGGCAGTGAGGTATCACTGTTTAAGGTGGGTGATGAAGTGTATTACGCCGGCGATATTTCCCGGCCCGGTTGCAACAGCCAGTTGCACCTGGTGGACGAACGCATCGTCGGGCGCAAACCAACGTCACTTTCATTTGAACAGGCAGCTGCAATGCCGTTGACGACCATCACGGCCTGGGAAGCACTTTTTGACAGGTTGGGAATTGAAAAAACCGCCCCCGCAAGGCAGGCCCAACCATCGGTTCTTATCATCGGGGGCGCGGGCGGGGTGGGTTCGATTGCCATCCAGCTGGCAAAAAAGGTGGCCGGTTGCAAGGTGATCGCTACGGCTTCCAGAGAAGAATCTGCACAGTGGTGCCGGGCCAATGGTGCTGATGAGATCATCAATCATCATAAGCCTTTTGCTGAAGAGTTCAAACGCATTGGAGCCGATGAGGTGGATTACATTCTGTGCTTCAACAGCACTGAAAAGCATATTCAAAACATGGCCGATGTCATCAAACCCCAAGGCAAAATCTGCACCATCGTAGAAACTAAAGACAGCCAGCCGGTAAACATCAATCTATTCCAGAGCAAAAGCGTGGGGTTCATGTGGGAATTGATGTTTACGAGATCGTTGTTCAAAACCCCGGATATGCAGGCCCAGCACAACTTGCTTAACGAAGCCGGCCGACTGCTTGACGAGGGGATTCTAAAGACCACAATGACCGAAAACTATGGGCCCTTGACCGCGGAAAATTTACGCCGAGCCCATGGAAAAATTGAATCCGGCAGTATGATCGGCAAGCTTGTGCTGTCCGGGATGTCGTCGCATTAGACCTGTTTTACAAGTAGAAGGGTTGATTGAGTAAAAAAGGAAAGTGGTCCGCCGGCGGATCGTTCCGTTCTTTTGAAGAAAGAATTCTATCTTTTTCATTAAAAAACTCTGCGCCTAAAAGAACAGATAAAATAATTTGGAAAGGCCGGGTAGTGCAACCTATTAAAATGCAGACAGCAAGAACCGCACCCTCGATCAACCGGGATACGGACACCCCGCTCTGGATGCAACTGAAATCGATTCTCCAGGGCCAAATTCAAAGAGGAGAACTTCTGCCGGATACGCGACTTCATTCGGAACATGAATTGTGCAGGATTTACGGGGTTTCGCGCACCGTTGTTCGAGAAGCCTTGAGCGAACTGGTGCACGATCGATTTATTTATCGCATCCAGGGCAAGGGAACGTATATATCCGGTCGCAAGGAAGAGCAGGATTATCCCGGCTCCAATATCGGTTTTTCGGGCGAAATGATCGGTAAAGGTCGCAAAGTTAAGACCAAAATTCTCAAGCAGATCCTGACGGCCCCCAGTAAGCGGGAACACCGGATGCTTCGTCTCACCAGTCCTCAACGGGTCGTCCAGATTCGCAGACTGATGTACATTGACGATCAGGCGCGGCTGCTGGTTGATATGTCATTTCCGGCGGCTCTGGTCAGCGGTTTCGAAAACGTCAGCCTCGCCAATAAATCCATATATGATGTTTTAAAAAGACGCTACGGGCTGGTACCGGCGTCCTCGGAACGCTGGATTGAAGCCATCCTCCCAACCGAAAAACAGGCCGCCTTGCTGAACATTTCTCAGGACACCCCAATGTTGGGCATCGAGTCCTGTGCCTATCTTGCAGACGGTCGCGCCTTTGAATATTACTATGGGTATCACCGCAGTGACATCAGCCGACTGCATTTTACCTTCCGCTAGGAAACACATCATTCTTAGCATGAACTGGGACCGAAGGTGCTGAGAAGGCCGCCGTCCACATACAGGATTTGACCGGTAACAAAATCAGAAGCCGGTGATGCCAGATATACCGCGGCATTGCCTAAATCCTCCGGTTTGCCCCACCTTGCCTGAGGTGTTTTCCACTTCAACCATTTGTCGAATGATTCATCTTCCCACAGCGGTCGGGTTAAGTCGGTCTGAATAAAACCCGGGCCGATGGCATTGACATTGATTTTATATTTTGCCCAATCCACGGCCAACGCCTTGGTCAGTTGTCGGATAGCACCTTTGGACGCTGCATAAGGGGCATTGTCCTCTCGAACAGTTTCACTCATCACTGAGGCAATATTGATGATCTTGCCCTTTCGGGCATCCTTGATACGGTGTCGGGCAAACGCGCGGCAGAGTGTAAATGTGCCGGTCACGTTTAAATTGAGGACAAAATTCCAATCCTCGGAAGTAATCGTTTCGGCGGATCCGCGACGGGTGGCACCGGCATTATTGACCAGAATGTCAACCCCGCCGGTGTCTTTGACGACGCCGGTAAACATTTCATCAATTTCTTTAACATTACTCATGTCAAAAGAGTAGGACCGGATGCTCCGACCGGTCATGGTGAGCTCCTCCCGGGCCTTGTCCAGATCCGTTTTATCGCGGGCCACCAAAACGATGTCCGATCCGGCTTCGGCAAGCGCTTTGGCGATCCCGAATCCAATGCCTTTACTCCCTCCGGTGACCATTGACATTTTGTTGTCCAAACGAAATTTTTCGATCATGGTTGTTCTCGCTTTGTCAATGGGTGGGTTCATGCCAGTCTTCTGTGTGTTTCAGGTGAATTCCTTATATTGCGAATCGATTAAGACAGCTAGTTCCTGGACGTTATTGACGATAAAATGCTGCAAGTTTCGCAGAAATCACATTTAGAACAATCTAAAACATTAACGCTAAATAGTCGAGTATGAATTACAAATATTTAATCTTGGGCTGGGCTTTGTTTTGGTCATGTTAATTTTGACTTTGGTATCCAATGCTGCTATATTTCCCAAGAATTTCAATGCGAAAGGTAAAACTCTCAACAGTGTCCATTGAAATAAAATGAATAATGGAAAAAAGGTGAAGAAATGGCAAAAATATTTGATGGAAAAAAAGCGGCAAAATTAGGTACGGAAAAAAATCCTGCCATTGTGCGTGTGCAAACAAAAAAGCGAATGAAAGAGGTCGCATCGAAATTTGAAAAAAATGGCTGGAAATACACTATTGGATTGGAGCCGGATGAGCCTGAGGATATCAGCGATTTGGAGATTTTATTGAATCCGCCGAAAACGATCGTGGCCGCAAAGAAAGTTGGCCGCAATGACCCCTGTATATGCGGCAGCGGGAGAAAATACAAAAAATGCTGCGGGGAATGATGCGGTTTGATTGTACAAAAAGCGCTAGAAGAAAATACGATTAAACTGACCGAGGCCGCAGTCATTGAGAAACTCAGACGTTCTGAAGGAATCAGCCTGGATCCGCGTCTTGAAAACGCGACACTGATAAACGACGTCGACGGTAAAAGAAGACTGCGGGACATCTACATCGGATACATCGATATTGCCTGTGAGGCTGGTTTACCCATAAACATCGCCACACCGACCTTGAGGGCCAATCGAGAGCGAGTTCTTGGGACTGAGATCGGAAAAAACATCAATTCGTACGGTATTTATTTTATTATCACAGATAAGACTGAATAAACCGGCTGACTCTATCATTACCCTGATAGACACCAAAATGACCTTCGCACAAAACATCCGCGTTCAGCCCCATCATAAATTTCAATGAGTGGATATACTTTTCACGATTGGATAAAAAAGAAGCCTCCAGAGGGCCATGGACATCCTGGCCGAAAAGAACGCGATTTGAGTCAATTTGGGCGAAGTAAACCACTGATCCCGGCGAATGCCCGGGACAATGGTAAGCCGTCAATTTCCCCTCGCCAACCTGGAATGTTTCCTCTTTAGCGTTAATTTTATGGTCGATTTTCAAAGGATTCATCCGGGCACCATACCAGTTGGCGGCCGTCACCGTGCTGTCGCCGTTTTCCAGGAAAGCGGCGTCCAGTTCATGGACCGCAATCCGGCAACCGTAACGGTTTCTGACTGCCTCGGCACCGCCGGTGTGATCATAGTGACAGTGGGTTAACAACAGGTATTCAATTTCAACATCGGGCGGCAGAACTTCAGAAATGTTCTCGAACAGTGCTTCCGGAGCATTGCCGCAGCCGGCATCGATCAAGACCGCCTTTTCGCCAAAGCGAGCCAGATAAACGGCGGCATCTTCCACCGACGTATACTCGGCGCCGCCGACTTGCCATAGATTCTCCATTAATTCCATGCCTGTGCTCCTTTTCATGCCTTTTTCTGTATTATAGTCTATCATATCCGTAACATATGAA
>JBAVYC010000762.1:0-1652 GCA_049698595.1 Desulfobacterales bacterium
AAATTTGAATAGATAGAATTCCTTCAATTCCTGAATTCCTTAATCCCTCAATTGAGCACCAATTTATATAAATGCTATCCTCATGGCTAAATACGTGCTCCGTGTACTTAAATTTTATCTACCAACATGATGATCAATATCTTGATGGGGGTAGAATCATGTTTGCGGGCGACGTCCTTGATCTTGTCGTCGTCTTTGGCCTCAATGCCGCCCACTTTTAGGCGATGGTAGACGGTTTTTGGGTCAAGCCCATGGCCCTTGATTATCTGCGCGATGCTCTTTCTGCCCACCCCGGTGCCGGCAAACGTCTCCTCTACCATCCCAGGTGTCCAGACCGATCCTAGTTTCATCGTCTTAGGTTTTTTTTCAAGTTTCTGGATCACCGCATAGACTGCCATGCCTGAAGTACCCTGACTATCAGCGATATCGCCAAGGGTTGCATCGGGATTGTTCACTTTGAAGCCGGCCTCCCTGAGTACTGCCATGGCCCGATCCAGCGGGATGCCCTGCTTCTTACAGAAAGTCTTGAGGCTAACCTGTTCAGCGTGGCCGAAAGGCGGTTCCAGTTCGGCAGAGGTCACCCAAGCGCCTTTAATAGCTTCACTCAAATCGGCCAGGTAGACAAGCGGCGGCAAACCCCAAACACCACTCGCTGTGATCCAGAGAAATATCAAGCTGCTGATCGTCAGTTCGCGTTTATAGCGCAACCCGGTTTCAATCTTGGCGCTCAGGTACCTAAGCAAAGGTTTCCAGTTATAATATAGGTGGAAGCCACCGGCCACCAGGAACAAGAGGCCGGCGAAAAGGTGGATGTTACCCCACTGGTCTTTCTCCAGGCCCAAAAAGTTCCACTTAATCCAGTACGCCACCCGACCATGAGGTTCGATGTATAGGATTATCGCAGTGATCGATAGCAGGATAAAACTCACCAAAGAACACAATGAGGTAAAGGCCTGACCGCGCCAGTTTCTGTTACTCATTTAAATTCTTCTCCTTTCAGATCGGCTGGGAATATACGGTACAACCGTTTCATTTTTTACTGATCAAAAGCAAATATAACCTTGAAATCTCGTTTCATACTAATGATATTCCAATCACTTTTTGCAGCAATTTTTAACAACTTTGGTTTGTGGTATTCAAATTCTCTCAGAGGATCATCATGATCTAAAATACATACCATATTAGGTAATCCACTGGCCGCCGTAACTTCCAACATGGCCAGATCTCCGCTGGAATTTCCGAATGCAAAAATAGAAGGCAATAGTCCCCGCTCCCTAATTCTCACAACTTTATTTTCATCTGCATTATAAGGTTCAAAGTAAGAAGATTTTCTGATGAAAACGGGTTTTTTATTTTTGTCTTGATATTTCAAACTAAAACCTACCATAGTGCCGATAATCTGATTTTTAGGAATATTAAGGATTTCTTTTGATACGCTGCGAATAAATTCCTGTTGTGAGGTAGACACAATATACACTTTAAATCCGTAGTCTGTTAGATAATCAATCAATTCAATCATTGGCAAATAGAACAATTGATAATAAGGCTGATTAAACCTTGGATGTTTTTCTCTACTAAGAAATCGTCGACTGTATTCAATATAAAATTTTAGAGTTTCCCCGCCAAATGCTTCGACAATCGCCGTCTTTATG
>JBAVYC010000763.1:0-5015 GCA_049698595.1 Desulfobacterales bacterium
GCACTGTATTTCTTTTGATGTCGAAACTGACATCTTTAAGCGCCTTCACGCCCGGAAAATCTTTTTCCACATTTCTGATTTCAATTATATTTTCTGGATGCGCCATGACTAGGTTCTTCCTTTAATACCGATTCTTTGATTCAACACCAATGAAACAATCAGAATCAGTCCATAAGCAATACTTTGGTAAAAGAAAGGGATACCTAATAATATTAAACCGTTAGCCGAAAATCCGACAACCAGAGCTCCCAGAAACATTCCAACGGTGGATCCTTTACCCCCCATCATGCTGGTTCCACCCAAAATTATGGCGACGATCACGTCGAATTCCATTCCCTTAGCGACGTTGGGAGCTGCCAAGCCGACTCGAGACGCTTGCAGAATGCCGCTCAGTCCGGCAAACAGGGCCACAATCACGTAGAGTAGAGAAACAATGCCGACCACGTTAATTCCCGAAAGCTTTGCGGCAATCGGATTCGCCCCGATGGCGAAGCTATAACGGCCGATTACCGTTTTCTTTTCAATAAAGATAAATATGGCCAAGGCCGCTACCATCATAGCGATTGCCAGAGGTATTCTGCCAAAAAGTAATTCTCGCCCAAAATCGACAAATTCCATGGGCAAACCGAGCATGATGTTTGCGCCGCCGTCCCATCTGGCGATTAAAAAGGCGAAGCCTCTCGCAATAAATAGTGTTCCGACCGTCGCTATTACCGGATTAATTCCGATCACGCTCACCGTTAAAGCGTTAATACAACCCCACCCGATGGCAGCCAGACAGGTAATTCCCATCGACAGTTCAATCGGAACCCCGTGTTTACACATGTAGGCATGCAGTATGCCTGAAAAAGCCAGCACGCTTCCAACGGATAGATCAAAATTGCCGGTGATCATCAATAAATTAGCCGCGGAAGCAATTATGACGATGACCGCGACTTTCAGAAAAACGTTTGTAAAATTCCTTAAGGATAAAAAATGGGGGGACGTAAATGACAGCAGCAACATAATTGCCACTATGATTCCGATGAGCACTACTTTTTGGGTATCTGTCTGCAAATAATATGTGATTTTATTCACGTCGAACCTTATTGTTTTACCATAAAAATTCGCCCCAATGGGTCAATTTTGCAAATCGAACCAGACCGGCAGACATCCTGGGCCGGGTGATCCGGCCTGTGCATCAAGGGTTTAGTATCAAGAGTACGAACGTATTGGCGCAATGGCGTGATGGAAAAGGGAAAGGCGATCAAACGCCTTTCCCTTTTATTCAAGAAAAAGATTCAAGCCTATCTTTGTTTAGCCACCAGGGCTTTCAGGTCTTTGGTGAAGCTGAAATTTTCTTCCAGAAATATCTGGGCCGCTTCGATCGACGAATTCCAGTAATCAAATTCGGGACTCAATGTCTGGATTTCCATCCATTTGTCCTTGGCGATTTTACCATCGATCATTGCCATTAATGTATCTACTTCAGCGCGGGCGTTGTCCCGAACCTGTCCATGGGTAAGTTTAAAAGAACTGTTCGGATTAAAAACTTTTACCATGGCGTTCTCACCACCATCCACGCCGGCGATAATTTCAGTTAAAGGCTTACCATTGTCCATTTTTCCTCGGCCAAGCTGCTCGCAGGCGGCTAAGGCACCCAGTGCCATATCATCGTTGGCGCCAAAGATAATATTTATTTGAGGGTTCGCTTGAAGGATATCAAGCATGACTTCCATGGACTTGACCGTCGATCCAAAACCATTTTGTTTAGCGACCAGTTTCGCGTTCGGATCGACAGATTGCACCCCTTTAAAAAACGGATCGGTTCTCAGATAAACCACTTGCTCAAAGCCGCCAAAATTTAAAATTGCGACTTGGCAAGGTTTGTCAGGATGCGCTTTTAACCATTGGGTCGCGGCGACCTCTCCCATTCTGAAAGAGGAAAATTCTTCTTTTGGCTGAATATGGGGAGCTACTTTAATTTTTGGATAAATCAATGTCGTCACAATCGGAATCCCTGCTTTATGAGCGGCCTCAACCGCAGTCGCGGTCATTCCCATGTCGGGCGAATGCAATGCGATGCCGTCTACTTTCTGAGCAATCAGGTTTTCAACTGCACTAAGAGATGATGCACTATTCGCTTCTCCGTCAACAATGATCGTAGAAGCACCGTACATCTTCATCGCGTAATCTTCAAACATCTTGACGATGGACTGGTGGTAAGAATGTTCCAGGGTATACGGAATCTTACCTAGAACAATCTTTTTTTTAGCGGCCATAGCCGGACCAGTTACAATTAGACTAAGAATTAGCAATGCTAAAAGTAATTTTTTCACTCTTACTCCTCCTTTTTTGATTGAATGGTTTGCCAATGATACCGGTCGTCCAAAATATGTTCTGTTTTTCTAGTCATCCAAATCCATTGTAAAAAATTTGCCGTTGGGATGGCTGAAACGAAGGCCGGCATGGTCGTGATGGGTGGCGTATTCAGTGACAATGGCGCCTTCGGGACCGGCCCTCATCCAGTGCCTTTCGGTTGGATTTGCAAGTGTGGCGACTTCGCCGGGTTTGACGATGACCTCGTGCTGTGCCTGGGTGCAGTCTTTATGGTTTGACGGAATTCGCTCCTCAATGCCCGGAGTTGGCTCACCTTCGCTGTAAATGTAGACCCAACCATGACGCACATGCCAGGCTTCCAGTTTGGGCGCCGTATTTTCCGTAGCGACATGATAGTGCTCCGGTACGCTTTGGTTCGGCAACAGAAACATCTCATGGCCGCTGATGTTGTATTCCGGGCTGCTGATCCAAAAAATGCCTCCCAGGCCGGATTCAGAGAACTGGCCGATATTAAAATCTTTGGCCCAGAAATCTTCTCCCCGCAATCGTTCAGGAATAGGATACTTGAAGAACTCCATCATCTCATAGTAAGCTTGGCTGGCAATTTCGGTACTGAACTTACCTTCCGGGTTGTAAAAATCTGCATTTTTGTATGATTTATACTTGGGTAGTGACGTCATTTTGAAAAACTCCCTTATATCTCTGTGTTTAACAGCACACCTTCTCTTTTTTAAGTTGTTGGAATCCTCAAATATCCATCGATCATGCCAAGCCCTCAAAAAACCCCTGGAAAATTAGCGCCATCGATGTGGCTCCCGGATCCTGGCATCCAATGGTGCGTTCCCCGAGATTCTTGGCACGCCCGAAACGAGCCTTGAATTCCTTGGTAGAAATCGCACCGTCTTCTGCTGCGTTGGCTGCCTGTTGAAGTGCTTCTCTAATTGATTTTCCTTCATCGGCAGCCCGCCGCATTGCATCAACGGCCGGCAGCAGGGCATCCATCAGGGTTTTATCCCCAATCTGAGCCTTGGATTGCCGGCGAACCGCGGCCAAACCGGCTTCAAACATGGCTGCCAGCATCGGACAGTCGATCCTTTCCAGCTCGTCGATCCCATTGCCCAGACCCATTAGAAACGATCCCAGGAGCGGACCGGTGGCGCCACCATCAACTCCCATGACGCCCCAGCCGACATCCTTGAGAAGTCCTTTTAGCTCTTTTTTGTCAGACTCGGCGATGACCTTCTCGGCGATGCCCATGGCCCGGGCAATGGTCATACCGTGATCTCCATCGCCAATGGCGGAATCCAATTTAGATAAATCGTCACGATTGGCCCGGATCTTATCCGCAGCCGCTCGAATCATCCGACCCATGTCTTCAATCCCAATCGTGTCAGCCATACAAACCACCTTTTTTCGTTGTACTTCAACGTACGGTTAAATAGGGAGTGTCACAGGGTGCATCCCACAACTGCAGCAATTCATCATCCATCTTGGCAACAAACATCTGAAATCCGGCCATTTCCTGCACCGTCAGATATTCACCGACCAGAGACCGCGCCACTTCGATGCCCTGAGCTGCCAGGCATTCTTTCACCCGGCGAAAGACAATATAAAGTTCCATCAGGGTCGTGGCGCCGGCGCCGTTTAAAATGACCAGGAGCTTGTCGCCGCTCTTGGCATCGACGGCTTTGCTGAGCTGAGTGATCATGGTTTCAGCGGTCTTGTCAGCCGTCATCATTTTGGAACTGCCGGTACCGGCTTCGCCGTGCTGTCCCATTCCAATTTCCATTTCATCATCGGCCAGATCGAAAATCGCTTCACCGCTGGCCGGATGGGTTGCCGTCTTCAGTGCTACCGCCAACGTCGCCATGTTATTGTTGAATTTTTCGGCCACCGCATAGACTTCATCCAGGCTTTTACCCGCCTCGGCCGCCGCACCGGCTACTTTGTAAAGCGGAACACACCCGACCAAACCTCGCCGATCTTCTGCCGGAGCATTGGCACCGGGGGCAATATCTTCATGGGTCAGGATCCTTTTCACTTTGACGCCTTCGCTTTCGGCCATGTCCTGGGCTGTATTGGCACTCATGACGTCGCCTTCGTGGTTGAGCACGACGAACAAAACGCCGGC
Organism: Desulfobacterales bacterium; assembly: GCA_049698595.1. Lineage (GTDB taxonomy): Bacteria > Desulfobacterota > Desulfobacteria > Desulfobacterales > JAFDCJ01 > JAFDCJ01. The sequence goes on from JBAVYC010000763.1 coordinate 4,451, forward strand.
ATCGCGATTGGCCGTTTTAAGCGCTTCAAGAACTTTCGGTGGTCCGGGCGCGGCAAAAATGTCGCCCACAACACTAATGTCCAGCATACCTTCACCGACAAATCCACTCAAAGCCGGTTCATGTCCGGCACCGCCCAAAGTAACGATGGCCACTTTAGAGGCGTCTTTCGGATTTGCGCGCACAACCAGTTTTTCCGACTGCAAAGCCACTTTGTGCCCATATGCTTTGACATAGCCGTCCAGCAGTTCACTGGTGAGATTTTCAGGGTCGTTGATAAATTTTTTCATTGGCATAGCAAAATTCTCCTTTCAAAACATTTATTAGTCCATTTGGACCAATTCTATTTTTTCATCATTTGGTCCTCTAAAATAGCAAATCTTCACCTTGTCGTTGCCTTCAAAGGGATACATGATTTCTGAGGGCTGATACCCTAGACCCTTGAGGTGAGAAACCATGGCGTCGATGTCCTTTACTTGAAAGCCGATGTGGCCAAACCCATAGCCACTATCCGCGCCCCGCCATTGATCCAATTGGAGGAGTTCGACCTTGGCCTCACCTTCGCTA
>JBAVYC010000764.1:0-8275 GCA_049698595.1 Desulfobacterales bacterium
CTTTTGCACGCCCGCTTCTTCTGCCAGTTCTAACAGCAGTTTGAGGGTTGCATCCGTTATCCTGTTTTTGGAATAATCCACCAGGATATCTTTGAATTGGAGGTGGAACCGGTTAAATCGTTCAGGATCTGTAGCAAAAAGATCCCTCATGTGGACATTGTTAATTTCGGCAAAGTGTTCATTTAGCTTTTGCCAGCTTTGGGTTTGGGTCGGGTTGATTTTTGGCAACATATTTATATCTTCCTTAGGTCCTTATCGGGTTTCAGTAAATAATAAATTTCAAATAAAAAATAACAAATACCAAATACCAAACAAATCACAATGACCGAAATTCAAAATTCCAAACAACTGGCGTTTGATCTTATTTTGGATTTTGTAGTTTGGAATTTATTTACCCAATTTTAAGATCAGGTGGTGCTTGTAATTTGTAATTTCCGGTTCAGTCGGGTTCGGGTTTTACTTTTAAGATTTTGTACTTAATATGTACTGAAGAATTCTATAAAATACTTACTGGAAACATTCAAGTCAAGAAAGACACCTTTGGATCCAATCATGTCAAATTCACCGCCCACAACCCGGATGGAAACCGGTGGTTTCCGGATTGAAATTGTAGATGATCCGGCGAAAATATGCCGTCTAGCGGCCGGTGAAATCCAACGCTTGGCAGAACGGAAGGCGTCGGCTGCGAAGCCATTTGCCATTGCGCTTTCGGGTGGTTCGACTCCCAGAGGGCTGCATGCATTGTTGGCAAACGATCCTGCCGTTCGCGACCGCCTGCCCTGGCATTATATGCATTTCTTCTGGGGCGATGAACGCCATGTGCCGCCGGACCATCCCCAAAGCAATTACCGCATGGCCTATGACACCCTGTTGTCTTTAGCGCCTGTTTCTGCGGAAAATATCCACCGGGTGCAGTCCGAAGAACCGGACGCTGCCCTGGCTGCCGAAAAATATGAGCAGGAGCTGCGGACCTTCTTCGATTTAGAAGCCGGTCAACTGCCACGGTTTGACTGTATTCTGCTTGGAATGGGTCCCGACGGCCACACGGCTTCGCTTTTTCCGGGAACAGCGGCCTTGCATGAGACAAAGCGCCTGGTGGTTGCAAATTGGGTCGATAAATTTAAGACTTACCGGATCACCCTGACAGTCCCGGTATTGAATCATGCCGATTTGGTTGTTTTTTTGGTCAGCGGCGCTGAGAAGGCCGAAGCTCTGAAAGCGGTTTTGCAAGGCGATTATCGACCGGATCGTTTCCCGGCTCAGCTCATCCGGCCGGAAAATGGAAAATTACTGTGGATCGTGGATAAAGCGGCAGCGGGCTGTTTGACTGATTTAATTAAGTTATAAATTCAGACATTTGAGATTTAGGACACGGATTTTCACAGATCGTCACAGATCTTGAGACTAAAAATAAAACCATCCTTTAGTACAGATATCGTTGATTGGTTGATTAGTTAATTGGTTAATTGGTTGAAAATATGGATCTATCCCGTATTTGCAAAATAATTTGACACTTCATGTTTCAACAATCGTAACATTCTGAAATCATGACTATAATTTACATAGTCAACCATTCAACCAGTAAACTATTCAACCAGGTCTTTAGTAAGTTTAAAATTCATTAAATCCGTGTGATCCGTGTTTATCTGTGTCCTCTCCAAAAAAGAAGATCATCCTAGTCAAGAAAGGGAAATCACATGAATTCACAATGCGACATCGGCCTGATCGGTCTGGCCGTGATGGGCCGCAACCTGGTTTTAAATATGGCTGACCATGGCTTTCAGGTGGCGGTCTTTAACCGTACCACCCGCAAAGTGGACGAATTCATGGCGGGTGACGCCGAGGGCAAGTCAGTTATCGGTTGCCAAAGCCCCGAGGAGCTGGTGCAGCATCTTAAGCGACCCCGGCGCGTGATGATGATGGTCAAGGCGGGGGAGCCGGTGGACCAAACAATCCGGCAATTTGCACCGTTGCTGGAAGCCGGTGACATTTTAATCGATGGCGGCAATTCCTATTACCAGGACACCGAACGACGGATCAAGGAACTTGATGCCCGCGGTATTTTTTACCTTGGCAGCGGAATTTCCGGCGGGGAGGAAGGTGCCCGGAACGGACCGAGCATCATGCCCGGCGGGTCCCCTGACGCCTGGCCCCATGTTAAGCCCATTTTTCAGGGCATTGCCGCCAAGGTCGGACCGAACAACGACATTCCATGCTGTGAGTGGGTCGGATCCGGCGGGGCCGGCCACTATGTCAAAATGATTCACAACGGCATCGAATACGGCGACATGCAGTTGATATGTGAAGCCTACAGTCTGATGAAAGACGGGCTGGGGCTTTCCAATGCGCGCCTGTACGACATCTTTGCCCAATGGAACAAGGGGGAACTTGACAGTTATTTGATCGAAATTACCCGGGATATATTCTCCGTCATCGACCCCGAAAGCGATAACGCCCTGGTGGACATGATTCTCGATAGGGCCGGCCAGAAAGGAACCGGCAAATGGACAGGCCAACTGGCCCTTGACCTGGGGGTTCCGACGACCCTGATTACCGCGGCGGTGTTTGCCAGAATTCTTTCGTCGCAAAAAGAAAAACGGGTGCGCGCCGGCAAGGTTCTGGCGGGCCCCCGCGGGGCGGTTGAGAAATGGCGCGAGTCGGTGAATTCAGAGCAATTCATCGAAGCGGTACGTCAGGCACTTTATGCGTCCAAAATCTGCAGTTACGCCCAGGGATTTTTTCAGTTGCAGGCTGCCGCCGGCGAAAATGGCTGGGAATTAAATTACGGCGAGATTGCCATGATGTGGCGCGGCGGGTGCATTATCCGTGCGGTTTTTCTGGAGCGCATCAAAGAGGCCTTTGAACGGGATGCCGGCCTGGAGAATTTGTTGCTGGATCCTTATTTCACACAGGCAGTGGCGTCCAATCAGGACGGCTGGCGGCAGGTTGTCGGCACTGCCGCCGGGCTCGGCCTTCCCATACCGGCCATTAGTGCGGCACTGAATTACTATGACGGCTACCGCAGCGAACGTTTGCCCCACAATTTGCTCCAGGCCCAGCGGGATTATTTCGGCGCCCACACCTATGAGCGGATCGACCGGGAGGGGAATTTTCACTCGGATTGGATCAAATTAAGGCGTGAACCGCAAAAATAATTTTAAATGAGAAAATGAAATTGACAAAACCATATCGATCAGGATATTGTAATACGAAATGATGTCGATGGAGGTCTTGGAATGCAAACAGTAACTGTATCGCCAAAATATCAAGTCGTTATACCAAAATCCGTAAGGGAGGCATTGCATCTTCGTCCTGGTCAAAAAATGCAGGTTGTAGAATGTCATGGGCGGATCGAACTTATCCCGGAACGAGATATTAAAGAACTCCGCGGATTCCTTAAAGGAATAAATACTGATTTCAAGCGAGAGGAAGATAGCGTATGAATATTGTGGATTCTTCCGGTTGGCTTGCATACTTTGCGGATGAGCCTAACGGCCAGCACTTTTTAATCCCATTGAATGACACGGCTGCGCTTGTTGTTCCAACGGTAACGATATATGAGGTTTTTAAGGTAGTTCTTCGAGAATCCAGTGAGAATGAGGCGCTGCATGCGGTCGTTGCTATGCAAAAAGGAACGGTGGTGGATCTAACCCCCCCACTGGCGATTGCTGCCTCAAAATTAAGTTTGGATTATAATCTTCCGATGGCTGACAGCATTATTCTCGCAACCGCAAAGGAATTTGAAGCCACCCTCTGGACTCAGGATCCGGACTTCAAAAATATTAATGGTGTGAATTATTTCCCTAAGAAATCATGCTCAAACCTTGAAAAGTGAATAACCCCTGCAAGAATTAATCCATTAAACCTAAACATGAAGGAGTTAAAAATGGCAGAACCAAAAGGATTGATGAAACCGGTAAAGCTGAAAAATGAGTTGGCAGAGCTTCTGGGAACAACAGAACTTCCAAGGACAGAGATAACCAAAAAACTATGGGACTATATTAAAGCGAATAAACTTCAGACAAAGACTGAAAATGGAAAGCCTGAAAACGCAGGCAAGTTCATTGTGGCTGATGCTAGTTTGCTCCCGGTCTTCAAAAACACAAAATCAAAAAGCAAATCTGGCAAAGTCACTGACCTTACAAACCTGAAAGAGGGCCAGACGATTAACATGATGCAGATGGCCGCTGTAGTCGGCGCAAACATAGAATAAGCTTAAATTGTCGGGCCCGCATATGAAAAAAGGGGACAAAAGGGCCGTGTATTTATCATTGACAGATTTAGGCATAGTATGAAGAATGGCGGCTTGATGTTTTTCTGACATGACCAATAAAACTGCAAGCAGATCGTTCGTCTTTTGATCTTTCAAGGAGAGCTTATGGATAAGATTTCTAAAGCCGCCGAGTTCATCACAGATCTTCGCTTTACACTTCGCCAAGAACCCCAGATCCCTGAAACCTTTCGGCCGGACAATCCTGCCGCGGGATACGCAATACAGGAAGGGGTGGTGGACCGGTTGCTTAAAAAAAACGGCGGCCGTGCGGTTGGGTACAAGGTGGCCTGCACCAACAAGCTTGCCCAGGAGCTCCTGAGCACCGACACCCCCTTTTACGGACGGCTCCTCTCGCCCTTTGTGTATCAAAGCCCGGCCCGGGCCAATGCCCAGGATTTTTCCATGCGGCTCATCGAAGCGGAATTTTCCTTTAAATTGGCCCAAGATCTCCCCCGTGAGGGAGCCCCCTACGACCGGGAATCCGTAGCCGATGCAGTGGCGGCCATCCTTCCGTCTATTGAACTCGTGGATACCCGGTATAGCGTCTGGACGGAGGTGCCTCTCCCTTCCCTCATTTCGGACAACGGTTGCAACAGCGGTTGGGTCCAAGGAAAGGCCACCGAGGCGTGGCGCCACATCGACCTCGCCTCCCACGAGGTCCGTCTCAGGGTTAACGGAGCAGATAAACTCAGCGGTTCAGGCGCTGCGGTTCTGGGCCACCCCCTGAACTCCGTGGTTTGGCTGGCCAATACCCTGTGCGAACAGGGAAAGCAGTTAAAGGCAGGCGATCTGGTCAGCACCGGGGTGTGCACGGATATCTATCTTGCAGAACCAGGTGACCACATCGTTGCCGATTTCGGAACGCTGGGTACTGCAGAGGTATCCTTTTTTTAAAAGGAGGGACACCATGTCGAATCTGGCTGATCTTGCCTTTTTGGATGCAATCGCGCAGGCTAAACTCGTGCGAACCAAAGAAGTAAAACCGATTGAATTGGTGGAAGCCGCTATCGAACGCATCGAAGCGCTTAACCCAGATCTGAACGCCGTCGTGACACCGATGTTTGAGCTGGCACGCGAAGCCGCAACGACCGAAATACCTGATGGTCCTTTCAGCGGCGTACCTTTTTTGCTTAAAGACCTGATGGCGGAATATGCCGGTGTGCGACTTACCGAGGGCTCGGCTTTTCTGAAAAACTTTATCCCGTCTCAGGACAGCGAACTGGTGGTGAGATTAAAAAAGGCCGGGCTAATTATCTGCGGCAAGACCAATACCTGCGAGTGGGGGTCATTGCCCACCACCGAACCGTTGCTTTTCGGCGCCACCCGCAATCCCTGGAATACCGAAAGAACACCGGGCGGATCGAGCGGTGGGTCGGCAGCTGCGGTGGCCGCCGGCATGGTCCCCATGGCCCATGGCAACGACGGCGGAGGATCCATCCGCATGCCGGCATCTTGCTGCGGCGTGTTCGGCTTGAAACCGACACGGGCCCGCAATCCTATGGGCCCGGAGTATGGAGACGCCTTTAGCGGATTGCCGGCGGAACACGTCCTGACGCGTTCGGTGCGAGACAGCGCCGCCCTGCTGGATGCCACTTGCGGCCCGGATCTGGGTGATCCGTATTGGGCACCGCCACCGGCCCGACCGTTTATCGAAGAAGTCGGCGCAGATCCGGGAAGACTTAGAATTGCCTATACCGCCAAAGCACGGCCTGACATTGACGTGCACCCGGACTGCGTTCAAGCAGTGCAGGATGTTGCGGCCCTTTGTGCTGATTTAGGCCACAACGTAGAGGAGGCCCCACTGGCGCCCAACAGTCAGGATTTGGCCAAATCGTTTTACCGCATGTGGCTGGGCGGCGTTGCCTGGGATGCCAAACACTGGGAGCGCAGAACCGGCAAAACAATCAGCCCGGACCAGGTTGAACCGTTGACCTGGGCTCTGATTGAAAAGGGACGTCAGACCGATGCCGGTACATATTTACTGGCTTTAGAAGATTTGCAGAGAGTTTCGCGGGATGTCGCCCGTTTGTTCACCCAATGGGATGTGTGGCTCACCCCGACTTTGGCCGAACCGCCGGTTGCACTGGGCACATTTGATCCCAAGCCGGATGATCCGCTCTACGGGTTCTTCCGCTCCGGCAAATTCATGCCGTTTACTTCCATCTGCAATGCAACCGGACAGCCGGCCATGTCGGTGCCGCTGTGCTGGAATGACGACAATCTCCCGATTGGAATCCATTTTATCGGACGTTTTGGCGATGAAGCCACCCTTTTTCGTATGGCGGCCCAGCTGGAAGCCGCCCGTCCCTGGGCGGATCGACGTCCGCCGGTTTCAGCCTGATAACAAATAAAATCCCCATAGATTTAGGTGACAATACCTTTTCAATCCTTTAGTTCAACTTGGGGGAAATATGTTCTTAAGGGTGTGAGGAGACAATAAACAGGTTGCGGGGGTTGTCGAATGATATATTAGCAGCCTTTGACCGGCATAAATTATTCCCGCCTGAGATCGATGATTTCCATCCGATTGTTGCGATCCGGGTGTCTGCTTGAAGGCCCTTCGGTCAGCACCACCAGATTTTCTTTAATCTCATAGGTTTGAAGCCAATTTTTTGTCCATGATTTCCAGTCTTCCGGATGTTCGGGTTCATGCACCGGCCAGATACCGTATGAGAACATCAGATCCTGGATGGTTTTTTTCTGGGAACTAACGGCCGTGATCCAGACGGGGAGCTTGAAACGGGCAATACTTCTAGCGGTGGCTCCGCTGTGGGTCGGAACGATCACGGTGGCCGGCGTAATCCGGTCTATGGTGGTTTCGACACTCGAGGCAATCAGGTCTTCAATTTTAATTTGGTCGTCTTTGCGATTCGTTTGCAACACTTGGCGGCTGGCGTAGACCGCGCGATGCGGCTCTATGGCAGTGGCGATCCTTGCCAGCATGGCGACGGCTTCAACCGGGTACTCTCCCATGGCGGATTCGCCTGATAACATTACGCAGTCCGTACCGTCCAGGATGGCATTGGCTACATCGGTGGCTTCCGCGCGGGTTGGGCGGCGGTTGGTGGTCATGGATTCCAGCATCTGGGTGGCGGTGATAACCGGTTTGCCCAGCAAGTTGGCCTGACGCATGATATTTTTTTGCACTACGGCAATTTGTTCGATGGGTATTTCCACCCCCAGATCGCCACGGGCGATCATGATCCCGTCGGCGGCTTGCAGAATGTCTTTCATATGGCTGCGGGCCCCGGCACGTTCGATTTTGGCAATAATGAACGGATTGTGGCCCAGGTGGGCGGCAGCTTCGCGAACCGCATCGATATCGGCTGCGGTTTCGACAAAGGATTGGCTGACGGCATCCACACCGTTTTTCATGGCAAATTTAAGGCATTCGCGGTCCTGATCCGTGAACGCGCTGATACCCAGATCAATGCCCGGTAGGTTGAGACCCTTACGGGAACGCAGTTTGCCGCCGACAACCACCTTACAGTGAACATCGCTGCCGTCGATTCTAGTCACGTCTACTTCTACATAGCCATCGTTGATAAATAGTTTGTCACCGGGCTTTACTGCTTTCGGCAGGGACGCAAAGCTCACCGAAACACGCCCGGCATCACCGACAATCTCCTCAGTGGTCAGGGTAAATGAATCGCCGGGTTTTAATTCGATCGGCTCTTCGGCAATTTGACCGATTCGCATTTTGGGTCCTGGAAGATCGGCCATTATCGCCACCTGTCTTCCGGTCGCCAGTGATGCCGCCCTGACTTTTTGGATAGTTTCCTGGTGACTGGAAAAATCGCCGTGGGAAAAGTTTAGCCGTACCACGTTCATGCCGGATAATAGCATCCGTTGCAGAATTACCGGGGAATCCGAAGCCGGGCCGACGGTGCAGACCAATTTGGTTTTGTTGGCTGGGAATGCCATGGGTTTCCTCCTCGATATCAGAGATCAGAATACAGATGACAGAGAACAGATGACAGAGAACAGATGACAGAGAACAGA
>JBAVYC010000765.1:0-2459 GCA_049698595.1 Desulfobacterales bacterium
CGGATGTTATACTCAAAGCCGTGATCCTAAACCGCGTCGCCAACCGGCGACACGAAAAAAAATTGCGCGACAGCATCGAGCACTACTGCGGGATTCCGGTGCTTGGCGCCATCCCCAAGCTCGACCAGCAGCATTTCCCCGAACGTCACCTGGGACTGGTACCCACCTCTGAACACGATTGGGCCAATGATTCCATTGAAGCGATCGTAAAAATTGCTGAACAGCATCTTGACCTGAATGCCATTTTGAAAATTTCCCAACATGCGCCTGTGCTAAAGGCAGAGGGCAGAGGGCAGAGGGCAGAGGGCAGAGAGCAGAGGACAGAGAGCAGAGGACGGAGAGCAGAGGACGGAGGACAGAAGACAGAATTCGGAATTCGGAAATTGGAAGTTGGAGTGCGAAAGGTGGAAGTTAAACGCACAGAGACCAGCGGCCAGGAACCAGCAGCCAGGAACCAGCGACCAGCAACCAGGGATCAGCAACCCGTATTCAGTATCGAGAATCCGGTCCCCAGAATAGGCATTATTCGGGATTCCGCCTTTCAGTTTTATTATCCGGAGAATATCGAGGCACTCTCCGACAGGGGTGCCGAAGTCGTTTTTATCAGCCCACTGAAGGACCGGGAACTGCTTGACCTCGATGCCCTGTACATCGGCGGCGGTTTCCCCGAAACCCATGCCGAACAATTAGCAGACAACAAAAGCTTCAGCCGGCAACTGAAAGCCCTGGCCGGTGACGGTTTTCCGATCTACGCCGAATGTGGCGGTTTGATGTATCTGGGAGAGAAACTGGTTTTGGATGACAAATCCTACCCGATGGCCGGGATCCTGCCCGTGGCATTTGATTTTTATAAAAAACCCCAGGGTCATGGATACACCGTCGTCACGGTCGAGGGTGAAAATCCCTACTACGATGTCGGTACCGAGATCAGAGGCCATGAGTTTCATTATTCACGGGTATCGAATTGGAGCGGCGATGAAAATGATCTGGTTTTTCGAATGAAACGGGGTGTCGGTGTCGCTAAAGATCGCGATGGAATTGTATATAAGAATGTTCTGGCGACCTACACCCATGTGCATGCGCTGGGTACCCCCGAATGGGCCGGGGCTTTGATCCGCAATGCAGTTAAATTTAAAAATTCCCGGAAATGATTTCTTGCGACAGACAGACGCCCAAAAAATTTTCACCGATGTGATTGCAGCTGTTGCAACGTCGCCTGCCAAAATAACGCCTGCCGCTCTGAAAAAGCTGATATTTGAAAGGTACGGACTAAATAATAAACAGATTAAAACCGTGATCAGGGATTTGGTTTTCTCCGGCGAGCTCACCTATACCTATGAATTCGGCAGCACGTTTCTGGAACGATCCTTCACCAAACCGGTTCGTATTTCACGCTATGTGGTGCTTACCCCTCCGACTCATCCCTACCGGTCCAAACCCCAAGATGTGTTGGTTCAAATAAAACCCGGCGGCGCCTTCGGTATCGGAAATCATCCCAGCACCCGGCTGGCAATCAAAGCAATCGAATTTGTGCTCCTGGATAATCAGGCCATTGATAAACGAAAAGACCGCACTGTTCTGGATATCGGGACCGGATCGGGAGTCCTGATTCTCACTGCCGTGCTCGGCGGTATGGACGGCGGTATTGGAATTGATATTGATTCCTGTGCACGGGTGGAGGCCGCCGCAAACGTAAAAATCAACGGTCTTGCAGATCGGATCATGATATCAGGACAAGCCGTGGAAACTATTAATCAACGGTTTGCCATGGTTTTGGCAAATCTGCGCTATCCCAGCCTGAAAAAGCTGTTGACCCGGCTGACTGAGATCACCGATAAAAGAGGAATCCTCATTCTAGCGGGTTTAAAGAATGGCGAAGTGGATGATTTACTGGAAGTTTACACCAAGACCCATTTTAGATGCTTGTGGACGGTCAGTGAGCTCGGCTGGGCGGGGATGGTTTTACAAAAAGTAGGGTGACCATAAAAATCATTTAACGCTTTTCTTTGCAAAATTACCAACAAAAAAAGGGGCACGCATCATGAAGACGTTACCCCTTTTGACATCATTTGCTAAATTTTGCTGACATAATTACTTTGTTTTCGGATGGCACTTGGCGCAGGTGGTCGGAGCTTTTTTAGGTTTATACTTTTTATTGAACTTTTTGTGGCATCCCTTGCAGTTTGCATGCAGCGCCTCGGCATGATAGTCTTTAATCTTTTCTTTTTTGGAAAGCTTTTTCTTCGCTTTTTTTCCCTTGGGGGCTTCACTCGCTATTTTGTGGCACTCGATGCACTTTTGAACGTCCTCTCCGTCTTCTAGTTTAGTAAGCGGTTTGCCCTCTTTATCGTGGTGACACTCCCCACATTTGCTGGAATAAAATTCCGGATACGCTTTAGAGTAATCGTCCCAGTGTTTTTTGTGTTCGAATTCGACAACGCCTTTTTTATGCGTTTCAT
>JBAVYC010000766.1:0-1777 GCA_049698595.1 Desulfobacterales bacterium
AGCAGAACCAATGGCGATCTTCATTCTCAGTTTCCGATTTAGTCTTATTAAATAGTCCGCTTTTCTGCCACCAAAACTGTCTGCCAGGTCTTTTGCGATCCAGATGTTCAGTCGAGCTTTATCTCTGACAGATGCTTTGCTGTTTAAATTTATTGGCACAATACGCATGGCAAAAGCCCCTGAATTATCTTAGCTACCGGTATGATAGTTTTCGCCGGCTTCTTCAAAACAGCTCAGGTCATCCTGTGAAATATCAGATAGCCATTCTGAAACAGTTAAGCTTGCATGATGATCGCGCAAAGCCTGGCAGTTAAGCAATTCCCCTGTATCCATCTTTGCAATCAATGCTGACAAAAAACACCGAATTTTTGTCTTCTTTTCATCTATGTTTTGCATTGCGTTTTCCCCTAAGAATGAGTCATATTGACACTCAACTTACTATAAAGCAAACGCTGTGCCAGATATCTTCCAGAGGGTGTCGGATGTTAACTATAGTTTGGAATTTTGCATACTATAATGTGCAAAAAGGAGAGAAATCGTTGGGAGACCAGGGGCTTACGGAAAAGGAAGAAAGCAACAAGAAAGATAGATGTAATCTCCTTTTAATGCAGAGAACTTTATTCCCGCGTATGAATGATTAAGCATTTTATTGGCTCTTAAAAAGTGTACGCTACTGCAACATGTAATGTTCGATATCGTACATTATTCCAGCTTTTCAGCCATCATTATGGTTTGCCACTCTCCGCTGCTGCGATTCTGGCAGGTATCCCAGCTGTTACTGTCAAAAACCAGAACCCGCCAGATATAGGTTCGCCCGGGTTGCAACTTTCCCGTCGGGACGGTGTAAGAAAACAAATTTTTGGCAAATTTTGATGCAAAAGCCCGTTCAGTCAACGCAGGATTCCAGATTTCTAAACGGTAATAAATGGGGGCGTCCGGATATTCAACGGCTCCCCAGGAAAACGTCGACGTCTTTGAGGTGAGTTTTTCTCCATTCGCCGGGGATAAGTTGCTGGTATCCGCGATAGGGAGCGATCTGAGAGCGGACTGGGTGTCCGTAGCGGATCCCTTCATGTTGCCGCTGGTGACCGTTATGGTATACATACCAATTTCAGGAGATCCGGGTATACCAATCCAAAAATCTCTAAATTGAGGGTAATAAGTGAAGTCATCTTTTTTAATTGGCAGATTTCCCTGTGGCCCGGTGATGGTAATCGAATCGATGTCGTCCGGCAACTTGCCGGTGAAATCTGCGCCTATAATAATGTCAATATGGGTTCTAAAACTGTTGTCAGATTCACGTACATTATAAATTTTCGCTAAAACCCGGAAGTCATCTAGCTTATCGGCTATTGTGAAGCTCAACCACTGACTGTCGGATCGATTCTGCATCTCGACCCAGTCTTCGCTATCCATTGCTCGCACTCTCCATCGATACGTCTGCCCCGGCTTTAAAATGTCTTCAGGGACGGTGTGGGAAAGCATATTCTGGGCCCTGCCGGTCCCATAGATTCGTTTGCCGGTGAGATCATCAATCACCAGGCGATAGCAAATTTCGCAATCCGGGTATTCTACCGGTGCCCATGAAAAGGTAGACGTTTTAGACGTGAGCATGGCTCCTTCGGCGGGCGAAAAGGTTGTAATATCAGGAAGTGGAATCGCTCTGTTAACGGTTTGAAAATCGGTTGCGGTCCCGCTTGACCCTTTGCTGGCAACCTGAAAGGTATATTGTCCCAGCGCAGGAGGCCCATCAATCCTATACCAAAAATCCCTGAAC
>JBAVYC010000767.1:0-2211 GCA_049698595.1 Desulfobacterales bacterium
ATTAATATCCGTGTTGCGAATGCTGAGAATGGCAGCCAGATCAAAAGGGCGGGCTTTTATCCCGCTGTAGATGTGGGAATAAATCGAAACGTAGACGCTCTGACCCATGGAAAGCTGAATGTCATCGGCAGAACTGCCTGCCGGCGCCAGTATGGCGACTGAAAAAATCAGCAATAAAAAATAGATAAAATTTGGTGGGCGGTGTTTAATTTTCATGAATTTGCTCCCTGTATAGGCCGTTGAGATCGTTTGGATCGTTAGGATCGTTAGGATGGTTGAGATCGTCAGTTTTCTCCATGATCAACTTGACATTTAGCATCTAATCTCTGGCAAACATGTTCGGCTAAGCCGTATCCGGCTTCGGCATATAAATTAAAGACGGCCTGCACACCTGCTGCTTTCAATTCTTCGACGTTATCGTCGAATTTTGCCGTGGCGGCAATCAATCCGGTAAACTTCATTTCAGTCAGCTGGGCCACGGCGGTCATATTGGCCGTGTGTTCCGGCAGGGTAAGCAGGACGATCTGCATCTTTTCACCGCTTTGGCGGGTTTTGGCCCAGAAGTCATGATCCGTGGGGTCACCCAGGATGACTTTGCGACCGGCGTCAAGGTGCTTTTTGACGGTTTCTTCATCGAAATCGACCCCGATGACCACTTCACCATGACGTCGGCGCATATCGTCATAAGCGCCGGTGCCGACGCGTCCCATGCCGAAGATCGCGATTTGGGCTTCGCCCGTATCTACGGGCTGGTCCCCGGCACGTCGCGTTTTGGTTTCAAACGGTCTCAATCGCTCGGAAAAACGTGAATAAATTGAATGGACAAAAGAATTTAACGGTGATGCCAATACGAGGGTCATCGATAGGGCGATGGCCAGGATGATGAGCCACTCACTTCCTATCCAGCCGTTTCTGAAACCGGTGGTAGCGACCAGAAGACCGAATTCGCTGTAGTTGGCAAGGCTGAATGATGCCAGCAGGGACGTTCGGGCCCGCAATTTGAACCTGGTGAGGAGTAGAAAAAAGAGGGCGGTTTTAAAGACTATTCCGATCGTCAACAGCCCGCCAATGCCGACGGCCTGCAATGTGGGCGTGCCGGACAAGCCGATGCTGAGAAAAAAGCCGACGAGAAACAAATCTTTAAAACTTAACAGCGTTTTGGCCATTTCGCTTGCTTTCGAGTGGCCTGCTACAAGAATGCCCACAATCAGTGCGCCCAGATCGGGTTTTAAGCCAACAAATTCGAAGCCGCCGGCGCCCAGCCCAAGGGCCAGAAATACACTGAAAAGAAGGAGCAGTTCCCGATGGCCGACGCGATCTAAAATGGCAAAGAACAGTGGTCTGGCGATCATAAGGCCGCCGACCAAGGCAATGGCCCAGGGAGAGGGAATTTTTCCGGTGGAGAAGGTTAAAAAAAGGACGGCAAAGATGTCCTGCATGATCAGAATGCCGATGGAGATACGACCGTGGCGGGATGACATCTCCCCCCTTTCCTCCAGCACCTTAACGGCAAACACCGTGCTGGAAAAGCTCAATGCAAAGGCAATCATCAATGATAGTTTGAAATCCAGCGCACCGAATACCGACAACCCCGACAGGCCAAGGGCGTAGATTGCGGCGGCGAAAACAATGACGGTAACCAGCATGTGAATCGATGCACCGGCCCAAATCTCGGGATTTGTCAGGCTGCGGAGTCGCAGTTTCAACCCGATCGAAAACAGCAGCAGGGTTACACCCAGATCGGCAATTTTTTCGAGTGTGGCACCGCCTTCAACCCCGAGTGCCTGGAGCACAAAACCGGCGATCAAATATCCGACCAACGGCGGCAGTCCCACCCGGTTGACTGTAAAACCCAGGATGAAAGCGACCAGTATCCAGAGGGGGTCCATGAAAGCGCTCCTTTTTAATTATTTCATAAGGAAAATATTGACTAAAAGAAAACCTTGCTTTAGGTTAGGTATCCAATTAATCATCATTGCTCTTTTTGTCCAGTTAATTCTATCAACTTATTGATTTGACGATTCACTCCAACGACACACCTGCCGGTGGGCAGGTGTGAACATTGAGGAGGTGCCAGCATGAAAAAAAGGATCGCATTGGGTATCGCAATGTTTGCGCTCGTTCTATCAGGATGCGCTAAAGAGCAGATTTACAGCAGCAGCCCGCCGCTGCAAACGGTCAGCACGTCAAGTTTTGAGGTGAAACTGGAAC
>JBAVYC010000768.1:0-3251 GCA_049698595.1 Desulfobacterales bacterium
ACGTTCATCCGTTTGTCAAAAATCTTGTCCCTTTCGACCAGCTGGTAAAATTTTATGGCTTTTACGGCATCACGCCTCATCATCCGCTGGACTTTCAGTTCCTGCATTCCAATCTGGCGGGCAGCTACTTTTTAGGGAAATGCCGCACAACCAACTCAATTCTTTATAAGAGCGACATCCGGGGAGACGAACTCAAGAAAAAGGGGGATGTATTCCAGTATCAGGATTTTCAAATCCTGATTTCCAGAGATGAAGAAATCCAGATCGAAGACAGTTTCCTGATCAAAACCCTTGTCCACAACTGCTCCCACGACCCGGAGACGCTTGAAAAATTTTTCATCAATAACACGCTATCCGCCCATTACGCTAATATCCACGGCTCACCCACCGACGGCAGCTTCCTGGGGCCTTTTGCCACGGTAGACCTGACCACCATGAACGATTGCGTCATCGGGGCGTTTTCTTACGTTCAAGCTGGCGAAATCAACCATCTCCACATTGGGCCCGGAACCATCTGGGTGCGAAACTTAGACAATTTCAACTTCCGGTACCAGTATCCCTTGGATAAATTGAGCCATTACATTCACTTTACTGCAGGAAAACCACCACAGGGGCTTTTCATGGACTTTGTGGAAAAACATAAAAAAGCGTTTCAGCGCGTTTTCGAAACGGTGAACATCGACCCCTCCGTGACCGTACCTCAAACTGCCTCACTGGATCGGTACGCCGTGATTAAACCCAAAACCCTCATCAGCGACAACGTCTTGGTGGCGCAAAGGGCCTTCCTGCAAAATGCATGGATGGGCGTTGGTGCCAATGCCCAGGAAAATTGCTACATTATCAACTCACGCCTGGAAGGTTTTAATGTGACCGCCCATGGTGCCAAAATTATCGAAACGGACTTGGGTCAGAATATATTCGTCGGGTTTAACAGTTTCCTGCGGGGACGCTCCAAAAGTCGTTTATCCATCGGCAAGGAATGCATCATCATGCCTCACACCATCATCGATATTAAAAAACCATTAACCATACCACCCGGACACCTGGTCTGGGGTCTGGTAACCTGTCCGGCGGATCTCGAGACCAACAGTATCTCTCTCAAAGAGCTAACCAAAATCAAAGAGGGTTTTTCGCGAGGAAGCATGTTCTTTGAGGGCACCGGGGCAAGCTTTGTAACAGCCTTTCGCGAACGCATCCATCATATCCTTGAAGCCAATGGTGCCTTTTACAATGGCACCAAGGACAAGGGCCATGCTCAGAAGAACCAGAATATCTCATTCAACTTAATTCAACCCTACCCGGAAGGAGAGTTGGAAGGATTGTACCCGACCATCATTATCCGATCCTGATGTGCATTATTGTCTCGGTCAGGATGAGATTTGCAAAATGCTGCTTTGCGAGCAAGTCCTTGAAAAAAATTATGAGCTTTATAAAGGCTTAAAAATTCGAGAAAGAAGGAGATATCAAAATCAAAATTAATCAAATACAAAGTGAAATTTTCAAAACGAGAAGACAGGAGCCAAACATTTCCAAAAGTAACGAATACGACACCCATGCAAAAAAAGTATTTTAATATGATTGGAATTAAAAATCCGATGAGTTTGGAAAAATTTATATGGTGAGGAACGCAAAAAGTTAACCGTTTGATTTTACAGCGAATGTTCTTTCTATCTGTTTAATCAAAAGCATAACAGTGAGAACACTCCGACGCTTGAATTGCTTAAACTTATCCACCATTTCCTGCAGACTCGGAAATTGGTTGATCGATCATTTCCCTACCCAAGAAGATTTGGTAATGTCAGCGATATTGCGGGAATGAATGTTACGAGCATCAACGCAATTAATATTGCAAGATAAAAGGGCCAAATTGTTTTCACCGCATCCTCTAACTTAACACCACCGACCGCACAACCGACAAACAGACACGACCCCACCGGAGGGGTACAGAGCCCCAGCCCGAGGTTCATTAATAAAATCATGCCGAACTGATATGGATCAATACCAATGGAAATAGCTATTGGCAAAAATATCGGCGTACAAATCAGAATCAACGCGGCCATATCCATTATCATGCCCAGGAAAAGCAGCATCAGGTTGATCATCAACAAGATAACGACCGGGTTATCTGAAATACGCGTTAGGAAAAGCGACATTTTTGTTGGCACCTGGTAAAAAGTCAACAGGTACGCAAATGCACCCGTACAGGCAATCAGGATCATTACCATCGAGGTCGTCCTGACTGAATTCGTAACAGCCAGCTTAAATTTCTCCCATGGCATCGCCCGATAGACAATAATTGTAACCAGAAAGGCATAAATAGCGCCAAAGGCGCCTGATTCTGTGACCGTAAAAATTCCGCTAAGTACACCGCCAACGATTATAATCGCGGTCATCAACCCGGGCAGTGCCGTGATGAAATTTTTAACTAAAATAACAACGCCGGGAAAGGCCTCGGAGGCATAGCCCCGCTTTACAGCAACAATGTAGGAAACGGCAGCAAGGCACAGACACATCAACACACCGGGAATAAACCCGGCAAGAAATAATTTGGAAACGGAAATACCACCTCCGGCTGCAATAGCATATATAATCATATTGTGGCTCGGAGGAATAATTATTCCGGCAAGAGATGAGGTTACGGTTACATTTACCGCGTAATCATCATCATAACCTTTCTCCTTCATGACAGGTATCAAGATCGAACCAAGAGCAGAAATATCCGCTATCGCCGAACCTGATATACCACCGAACAACATGGATGAGAAAACATTAACGACTCCAAGTCCTCCCCGCATAGCCCCAACGGCAGAAGAAGCGAAGCGAACCAACCGTATGGCGATACCGCCATGAAACATTAGTTCACCCGCAAAAATAAAAAACGGAATCGCCATGAGGGCAAAAATGCTGATACCTGAAATAATCCGCTGAAACGCGATCATCATCGGTAACCCTTCATAAAAAAAGGTGGCGACAGCAGCAACTCCAAGAGCAAATGCGACCGGCATACCAATGATGACACAAATTGCGAATACACCCAGCAATATCAGCAGGCCCATTGATCAAAGATCTCCTATTTATTTAGTATTTTCTTGATTTGCGCGTTTAAAAAAGTGGATAAGATGGCCCATGGAGTATAGAAAAACAAAAACACCGCTCAACATAACAGGCAAAGATCGCCACCCTTCAGAGACATGGATGAGGGGAATCTCAGCTGTCCACTTGAACACGGTCAGCTTATAGCCGTAGACGAT
>JBAVYC010000769.1:0-2089 GCA_049698595.1 Desulfobacterales bacterium
GACCAACGCCTTTGGGGTTTTTTCTGCCGAGCGATCGCAAGGCGACTCCCCTCTGGATCTGGGTCGGGCCAGCTATCGCACGGACGCTAACTATTTCGTCTGGAAGGGTCAGTACTACATTCAGATCATTAGTTCCGAGGCCACTGACGAATTTCAGCGGATTGGCATGGATTTATCAAGATTGTTGCCTCAGCGGCGTTTGGCGGTCCGATTTTTTTTGTCAGCGGCGTATTCGAAGACAACTGAATCAACCCAGCCCGAGGAGCCAATCCACCGCAACGAACAGCCAACCATGACCTATCGAAAATTGGGCCGGACAGGCTTTATGTCCAGCCGTTTGGTCTTCGGTTGCGGCGCGGCCCTGATGGACGGAAAGGCTGTGCGCTTACTGCAACGAGCATTTGAGGCCGGAATCAATCATTTTGATGTGGGTTCAGACATTTACTACAAGGGCAGTGAACGCTACCTGGCTCCGTTTCTGAAGGACCATCGCGACCAGGTTTGGGTCGTATCAAAAGCGCCCGCATTCGTTCATGCCAAATCCGGTGATATCTTGAAGAAAATATCATCGCCGCGGCGACGGCTCATCAATATTCCGTTTAAAGGAAAAGCCATGAAATTACTACGACATATTGGCTCAGTGACGTTCGTGATCGGCCTTTTTGCCGCAGTATTTGCCATCTGGCTTGACTTTACCGATCTCCTATAGTAGGGACCGTTGAGCACCATGAAATGACAAACAGGCTGGAGATACTTGATAGATCTTTTATCAGGTATGGATTCACTCAGTCATACAGCAGGTGATAATGGGCAGCAACAAAGCAATTCTCCACTTGGAGAATATTCGCAAGAGTTTTGGCGGCTTGCTGGTCCTTGCCGATATCGATTTAAGCGTGGAACAAGGACAAATCGTAGGGTTGATCGGCCCTAATGGTGCCGGCAAATCAACGCTGTTCAATATCATCACAACCATATACAAACCAGATGCCGGCGACATTTTTCTGGACCAGCAAAGAATCACTGGTTACCCTCCCCATAAAATATGTCGTCTTGGCATATCCAGAACCTTTCAATTAGTTAAGACCTTTCTCAGCATGACAGCCTTGGAAAATGTGCTGGTGGGGTCCATTTATGGTAATCAGCTGGGTAATAAACATGCCCGCAGAAGAGCCATAGAAGCATTGGACCTCGTTGAATTGAGCAGCAAGAAAAATGTCATCACAGCCCACATGACCCTCTCTGAACGGCGGCTTCTGGAAGTTGCCCGAGCGCTAGCCTCTATGCCTTTGGTGACGTTGTTGGATGAACCGATGGCCGGGCTAAATCCCTCGGAGACAGCGAAAATGCTGCAAGTCATCAACAGGGCTCGCGAGGAAAGGAATGTGGCCATCCTGTGGGTTGAACATAAAGTGGATGCAATCTTTCATCTTTGCGACCGGGTGGTGGTCTTGGACTATGGCTGCAAGATTGCGGAAGGGCGGCCCGAACTAATCGCGAGAAATCCTGATGTCATCGAGGCTTACCTTGGACAATCCCTTGCTTGAAGTCATAGATGTGGATGTTTTTTACGGTGATGCCCAGGCCGTGAATAAGGTTTCCTTCCATGTGGACCCGCAGAAGATTGTGGCCCTTGTCGGCGCCAACGGAGCAGGTAAAAGCACGCTGCTGAACACTATATCCGGAATTATTCAGCCCGGTAGAGGGAAAATTCTTTTTAAAGGAAAACCCCTAACTAGTCTTAAGCCTGAAGAAGTGGTTGCTTTGGGCATTTCCCATATACCCGAAGGGCGCCGCCTCTTCTCCCGGCTCACCGTTTTAGAAAATCTCGAGTTAGGCGCTTTTTCTAAAAGGGCGCGTTCCTATTTCAATGAATCGTTGGAACGTGCAATGAGCTTATTTCCTGCGCTGAAAAATCGGCTGCATCAGAGCGCGGGCTCGCTAAGTGGCGGAGAGCAGCAAATGCTGGCAATCGCAAGGGGCCTAATGGCAAAACCGGTGCTGCTGATACTAGATGAACCTTCCCTTGGACTTGCCCCCGTGGTTGTTAAGCTACTGTTTGAAATTATTCAATTTTTGAACCAGGAAGGAA
>JBAVYC010000770.1:0-3966 GCA_049698595.1 Desulfobacterales bacterium
GGGATGTGTTTAAACGATTTTTGGCGTGGCTACCAGGCTCCGGACACCTTACTTTATAAAAAGTTCAAATTATATCTGATAGAAAAGACCCAACTCAACGGCAGTTTTTACGGATGGTTCCCCGCAGAACTGTCCGTATCGAGTACAAGAGCCTTAACTAATTTAATCGCGGAATATGAAAAAGCTAAGTTCGACGCAGAATATGGAAACAATCGCATTCAACCTGAATTTCTCATAAAAACTGCAGCTTAATTTTCACAACCCCTCTGCATCGAGAAATTTTTTACACAATTTAATACGAAAAAGGGCGGACATTTTACATCCGCCCTTTCAAAGGTCGATTCCTTTTTTGCTATACAGTATCTAGCGGCAAGGTTCCTGGCAGGTCCCCTGAATCTGAAGTTTATCGAATAATGAATATTGTTCGATCAGTTCGACAAGTTCGGCCTTTAACACGTTGGCCTTGTCCACGGCGTTCTGGTATTCGGCTTTCAGCGAGCTGATTTTGTCCATGGTCTTTAAATATTCTTCACGGAATCGGACGGCCCCTTTTTCAATGCTCCGTTCATATTCATCTTTGAACGGACTTAGCCCCTTTTTCATCGCAACCAAATACTCTTCTTTCAGAGAGACGATCTTTTCAAGTGCTTTTTCATATTCATCCCTTAATTTGCTGGCGCCTTTTTCGGTCGCATGCTGGTATTGATCGATCAGCTCCTGGAGCAATTCTTTGACCGAAACGATTTTATCAACCCGAAAGGCATTGCTGCCGGCAAAGGCAAAGCCTTTATCCAGGATCCCCTGGCGGGCATTGTCAAGGACCAGTGAGATACAATAGCGGGCGTTTTTGATGTCACAACTTTTAAGGCATCTCCAGGCACACTTAAAGCCCATCTTTTTCCCGGCGGCGACATCTTTTAAAAAGTTGTTTCTGATCGCCCGGCCGGGCAGACCCACCGGGCTTTTAATAATTTCGAGGTCCTCCTCGCGGCAGGCAATATAGGCTTCTTTGAACCTGATATCGGCGTCGCATTCATGGGTGGCCACAAAGCGGGTCCCCATCTGGACGCCGCTGGCACCCAGTTTGAATACCTTGTAGATATCAGCACCGGTAAAAACGCCGCCGGCCGCAATTACCGGAATTGTCCGGTGATATTTTTTCTCATAGGTCTTGATCTCGGCCACAACCTCGGGCAATATCCGTTCAAGTGTGAATTCCGGGTCATCGATTTGCTCGGCTTTAAATCCCAGGTGCCCGCCTGCTTTGGGTCCCTCGACCACCACCGCATCGGGAATATCCTTATATTTCTTGGACCACGATCTGAAGATCAACCCGGCCGCCCTGGCGGAACTCACGATCGGGATGACTTTCACCCCGGCCGTCCTGAGATCTTCAACAGGAATGCCCTTGATCGGCAGCCCGGCCCCAAGAAAAACCATATCGATCTTTTCCTCGATGGCGACCCTGATGAGATCAAGACAATCATCCACCGCCATCATGATATTGACGCCGATGAGGCCCGCGGTCTTTTCTTGGGCCTTACGGATTTCCTTTCTCAGGATGATCGAATTGGCATCTTTATTTTTGGCGTAATATTCGGGGTCCAGCATGCCGATGGAATTGGCGGCAATCACCCCGATGCCGCCTTCATTGGCAACGGCGGAGGCCAGTCCCGATAGAGAAATGCCAACTCCCATTCCACCTTGAACTATCGGCAGTTTGGCAACGGCATCACCGATTCTGAGTTTCGTCATTTTTACCCATTGGCTTCCGGAGAAATCAAACCTTGGCCATTCAATATTGCGCAAGTCCAGTTTTGGCATTTGCAGCCTTTTTATCATACTAAAATCCATGTAAAGACTCTCCTTTCCCGGTATAGTCCACCACATCCGGGGTTCTGCTATACAAATGATCTCTTAAATTACCTTAAACAACTGTAAAAGTAAAGGGGCAAAAAAGGTGGGTGGTGAGATGTAACTCATGAAAATTCATTAAAAAATTATCGATAAATCCATGGGGATGGCCGCCCAATATAATGTGGAGCCTATTTCAGCGGGGCAAAGCATATTCCGGCATCAAAATCCCAGCCCTTTTTTATTTTCCTTCCGCCTCTTGACATCTAAAAGTGCAGCTGATAATTCTGCCTAGCCATCAATTTTTTTCCATTTGAAATGGTGTTTTGCTTAAATACCTGATTTGAACTTGAAGGAGAGCCTATGAGTTCAACAAATTCATATGTTTACATCAACGATGATGAGGTAGAGTTAAAACAGATTATTATCAGATATGGCAATTTAAGGAAGTTGAGGAAATTTACCGTCAGTGAGGCCGAAAAACGGGGATTGGTCAAAGTGGAGTCGGGGCCGCATGCGTTGAGTGGCGATAAATTCTCCAAGGCAATTGCAATCCTTGATAAAGAGGTTCGATTGTGCCTCTCAACGAAGAAATTGGATTATTAATGCGTCCAATTACGATGGTGAATGGCCATCTTTTTCCGGAAAGCCCGGCAGCTTTTCTTGCTCGCTTTCCATCCGACAAATACCCTCGATTATCTGAATGACTTCCTGGGTTATATTGAGACTTGCGATTGATTTTGAGCCTGTGAAATAGATTGCCTCGAGTTGCTTGTTCATCATCCATTTTCGGATTATCGCAGAGGCCAAATTAAGTGGGTTTTCGTTTAAATCGACATGGAGATAAGGCCGGTTGTGCTTTTCTGCATATTCTTTAACTATTTTTAATCCAATCGTAAGACTGCCGTGGGTCAATATAACGGTAGCGTCGGACTCAAGCACGTTTTTCTCTATCCGGTCAGAAAATCCGACATCGGGTGATTCTTTGACGCTGTACTTATCCGGTATAATGCCCTCATCCGTTCTACGCGTCCTATACGTCCAGCCACTGTGTGGAATATTTAGCTTAATAGCAGCATCCAGAGCAGATCTCTCGACTCCGGGTTGGCCTCCTGATATGATCTTTTTAATCATTTGATTGGCTTATTTGATGATCTGCAGGCTCCCGGCAACGGATCGCCCAATCAATTTAATTCCGTCCCACATTCTTATACCAGGCCTATAAAAATGTCAAATTTCACAGACCGAGTGGTTCGGGCCGCTAAACTGGACGTCAATCTATTCCGGATGATTCTTGCACCGTTTAAAGTGCCCAACAGCATCCAAGCTCTCATAATTAATCGTATAGAGAGGATCAATTATATTTCTTTGAAAAAATGCATCGGTCATGGATTCCCCCGCATCAAGCAGGTCCACCAGACTATCCGTCGGAATTTTTTCAAAGCAATCCTGGCAGGTAAAGAAACTTTCAAATATGAATATCTGGCCGCCGGCGCCATAGAGTTTTTTCAGATTGTCTTGTGTGATCGTATGCGAACAGGTGATCCAGGTCTTGGGAGACGCCAGGTAGTCTGATGTATTCCCTAATAGTTTGGTAAAATTATAGTTGCTGTCCATCAAGGGGCTGATAAAATTTTCCTGAAACTGCCTGTCCGTCATGGGATTGCTTGAACCGATCAATTCCGACAAATCATCTCTGGATAAAATCATATCAAGACAGGATTCACAGAAGCATTTACCCAAAACGATGGTAATCAGACCCGAAGCCATATAGTACCGATAGACCAAATCGGGTTGGGATAAATGGGGGCAAACCAACCAGGTATTCTTCTCCGAATATTTTTTTGGGGTATCTATTATCGGATTCCAAGCATTATTTATCGCAAAATAGGGTGCCCCTATCGCAATGGCACCGTTTTTCCATTCAGGTTTATCAATAACGAATAAAGATTTTTCGGATTTGTTCAAATTTGCTCCCATACAAACACCCTCCATAAGCATTTCGAATTGCACAAGTCACAGCTTCCAATTTCTAAAGCAAGATTCGGACCAATTCGGGTGAGCATAGAAAATCTCAAATTTTCAAATAGTTAATTAGAATGTGGTATGCTC
>JBAVYC010000771.1:0-2729 GCA_049698595.1 Desulfobacterales bacterium
CGTCCAGTCCGCATATTGTAATCCCCTATGCTAAATTTTATACGATGAGGTAAGCCATGCTCCATCCTGCTTAATTCGACATTAATGATGTGACGAATTTCATCCACATCGATATCTAAATGATTACAGATATTAATAAAACTCGTGATGGATTCAGAATCGTTTGTTCCTATCCAATATAGGGCTTGGCTTTTGTAAATTTCATGGTCATTATAGGTAGGCTTAAAAATATCTTTGATAGCACGAGTTAAAATTGCAACATACAGCGACCGGATAGATATAGCTAAACCTCCGATGTCTGGATCGGGAATGTAAAGATTGGAGGCGGCCTGCGTATTGCGCATCAGCATCTCCTTTTGGATTGATTGCACCACATAGTAGGACATTTGACATCAATAATCAATATACACGAATTCCTATTAACAAGCGAATTGAAGAATCGGTAGCCCAAAAATCCATACCTACCCCTGCCCTAATCGGTGAGGGGGATTCTTGGTAGAGGTAGGTGTTGGGATTCAGGAAGTTTGATACAGGAGCATCCGTCATTCTGTCTATGAGACCGGTGAGAAATACAATTCTGACGAAATGCAAGAAACTATCGCAAAAAACAAGTTTTGGAATCAAAATTGTCAGTTAATCGGAAAATAGTAATGAAAATCTGCTAACAATCAAAACCAGCGGACTTCGCTACACTTCGCTGCTGGTGTAAGGTGTTGTCAAACCAACGATATCCAACAACCTTGTAGATATCAGATTCAGCAATTTTTAACGATGTTTAAGAATAATCGCAACCGGGAAAATTTTGTAAAAATAGCGACTCCCTCAGTATTTTGGGGATGACCAAAGAATATCGGTATAATTTCCTAAGATTCCAGTTAAAAAGATGATCTCAAAGTACCACAACAAACTAAGATCATCGGAAATATAAATAGATTTTTATGTAATCAAAATCCCACCACGAAAACTCTGAGCAAAATATCTTGATTTTGAACAACCGAATTCGCTGGAACATATTAGGAAACATCAAGTTTGAATAGCGCCAAGTTTCGTTAAAGCTGCTTTGCATACCATAAAGTGAATGATAAGAGGACCCAGAAAGGTTATTTGCAGTTGCCGTCCTATATTATTTTAAGGAAGAGTCAGAGCAAGTATCGGTCTGATTTGCTATTGCAGTTGTAGATGTTTTTCTATATAATAGATATGTTAAAATCATTATAATTTTGTGCCTTCAGCTTTTAATTCTACTTTGTCACATTAGGAAAAAACAGCGTTCTTTGATAATTCAGCGATCAATTGTTTATGGTAGGCGTGGTCAATGGACGCCTGCCTGCGCCTATGCCTTTCTTCAAGTTGCCGTAGTACTTCCCTCAAAGTAGATGCCCTGCGGGGAAGCAGAAAGTTTAGGATGCAAACAATATCGAAGCAGCTCAATAGCGGATATGTGTCTTTGAATAGCAACCGTTGTTCCAGCATGAACAACATGGCCATCATCACCATTGCCAAATGGTGATGCCAGCCTTCCCATTTTCTGGCTTGGTATTCACCCATTCCGCAGTGGTTCTTGGCTTCCTGAAAATTTCTTTCGATCCAGTACCTTTGGGCCTGCATGTACGCCAATCGTTTATGCGATTCCGATGCATCGGCGTTGCTCAGGCTGTATGTAAGATCTCCATTCGGATCGCGTCTTACGATCAGATGCCAGCAATGAGCTCGGTGCTCTTTCCCATCCCAAAGCCAAATCCGTCGATGGAAAATTTGAACCCGCAACTTTCCTTTGGTGGTGTCGCGGACGAGCGTTTTTTTCCAACTCGACGCCGGTTGTTGTTTGATCCATTTATCAACCCGGATCGATTCGCATTGGGCTTTTGGCTTTGATGGTTTACGTCCTTTATTCGACGTTGGCGGCGGAATTACCGGTTTCGGGTCTTCAAGATAGATGCGCTATCTTTTGGCAACGTACACCATGAAGATCTCGTTCATTTGATCCATCATACGCGGGAAGGCTGTGTCTTTCCCATATAATGAATCGGTGTGGACCCATTCAAATTGGACGCCAAACATACAGGCCTCAATAACCAGCTGGATGGCCAATTCCGGTTTGGTAAAAAATTCGACGAATTCGTCCGGAATGCCCGCTTCGTCACATCTAACTTTGTCGCCAACCCAGTTTTCAGGGAAGTATAAACGGAAACCAATAGGTGCAAAATGTTCACCGCGGCACAAAGTCGAATAGACACCAACTTGGCAATTGTCTGTCTTTCCAAGCTGCCCACACCACTGCCGGGAAACACCGACAGATTTGTCTCCTTTTTTCGGCATACTGCATTCGTCCAAAAGCAGACAACTATTGTCGCGGCCACCAAGAAGCGCGTTGGCATCATGAGCAACCTGTTCGACCACCCGTTGATCGTCCCAGGGCGAGTTGGTCAGAAAATGCTGGTAAACTTGGTCGTTGGAATCTGGAACGGTTTCGGCCATTTGCTCCTTATTTTTTTTGGTTGCCTGAATCAAACCCTTCAGGTATTGGCCGGAAACGGGATTCACATTTCTTGTACGTAGCTGAAATATCGTAGAAAATCTGCGATGTAAATCGACAAAATGAGATCCTACGCCCCCGAAGGGGCTGTTGTCATTAGTAGCTCCTTTGCGTTCTGTTCGATTGGGTTGGTGGGCTATTTACGCGAAGTTCAATACCCCATTGACTTCGTTTTCTCATAGCCCCTATATGA
>JBAVYC010000772.1:0-2039 GCA_049698595.1 Desulfobacterales bacterium
CAATAACGATTGCCGGTCTGAGCATCGGCAGGATAATATAACGAAACCGTTGCCAGGGGGTGCGGGTGTCCAGCAGCGCCGCTTCCAGAGGTTCTTGTGGCATGGCATTTAAGCTGGCCAGAAACACCAGAAAGGCAAATGGCGTCCATTGCCAGGTGTGAATAATAATGACGGATATCAGCGCCCAGGTGGGATCAACCAGCCAGGGCCTGGAGCCAAAGCCCAGCAAAATCGAAATATAGTCCAGAATTCCGTATTCCGGAGTCAGGATCAGGGTCCGCCAGGCTAGACCAACGACCACCGGGGCCAAGATCATGGGCAGCAGGACGCTGACCCGCATAAAGCCCTGCCCCCGGAACCCTCGAAAAAAGGCCATTGCCAATCCCAGTCCCACCACAACCTGGAGAACAACAGTGATGACGGTATATACAACCGTCAGTCGTATTGAATACCAGAAACGGGCGTCATTGAACATTTCAACATAGTTTTCCACCCCGATCCAGCCATTGCCTGGCGGATAAGTTAAATCAAGCCGAAAACAGCTCATCACCAGCAAAGAAACAAGGGGCACAGTTGTAACTATAAACAAAAAAACCATGCCCGGTGATATCATCGCATAGCCAAAACGTTCCCATTGTTTCTGGTACTTGACTTTTTTGGAAGGTCGTCTGGCTGTCATAACAAAACCTGAAACAAATTTTTTTTTAAGGAGGGCGACCGGCACCCGGCCGCCCCCGGATAATGACAGTATAGGGTTATGAACGCTTCATGAATTTAGCAATATCAGCGTTCGCATCGTCGAGTGCCTGTTTCGGTGTTTTTTGCTTAACCAGTGCTGCCTGGATGGCGACGGCCATGGTTTCGCCGATTTTGGGCCATTGCGGGACCCGGGGTCGCCAGTCGGAGTCGGTGTCCTCTCTCATCGCTGTCAGCACGATGTCCGCATAATCAGGGGTAAAATCGATGACCTTGCGATACTCTGGGTCGCTCCAGATGGAAACACGGTTGACGCCGGTACGTACGACGGCATCCGGTGTTTCCTTGTAGACCGCAGATGAGAACTGGGTCGGCCTCGATGCCAGCCACTGCAGATAAAGCCAGGTGGCAATCTTTTGTTTCTCGGGCAGCACCGCATTAATGGGCATGGTCCAGTTCCAGATGCTGGAGACCCGCCGGCCGGATGGGCCTTTCGGCCATCGCTGATAACCGGTCTTGCCCGCCATTTTCGATTTTTTGGGATTTTCGATAATGGATGCCGTTGAGTTTGAATCGATAAACTGGGCGACGTTGCGACCGGCAAAGGCCTCCATAATTTCCGGCCAGTTCCAGTTTTCAACCCCGGCCGGGCCGTAATTCTGGAGAAGCTCACAATAATATTCCAGAGATTTTACACCGGCTTCACTGTTTACCAATGGTTTGCCGTCGGCATCAAACCATTTGCCCCCCCAGGCCAGGAAAAGAGACGGCCAGATGTACATATTCTGCCCGGCCCCGCGAAAGCCGCGGATGGCGGCACCGGCAATTCTCCCGTCAATTTTGTTAAGTTCTTTGGCAGTCTCCATAAATTCGGCAAGGGTTTCAGGCGGCTTAAGACCTTTTTGCTCATAAAGTTCGCGGTTGTAAACATGGATGGTCGCCTCGCCTTCTGCGGGCATACCATATAATTTTCCTTTCACAGAGTCTGCGGCCCGCCATAGTGGAATGATGTCGTCCAGATCAAACCAGGCTTTGTCGGTCACTTTGGGATTGTCGAGAAAATTATCCAGGGGCTCCACCCATTTATTTGCTTCATATAGAGACAGATACATGGGGTCGGCGGTGTGACTGGCATAGTTTCCGGACTTGGCACCGAAGTCCAAAACCGCTTTCTCCCTCATCTCACGCGGTGGGATAATATCAAAATCAATCTTGACTCCCGAAAGCTCTTCGAACTGCGGTGTAATTGCCCGAAACTTGTTAAAATAGTGAGCCGGTGTCACCAGCACTTTAATGCGAGTGCCCTCAACCTGACGCCAGTTGATCTTGGCATTCAAGTATGC
>JBAVYC010000773.1:0-14656 GCA_049698595.1 Desulfobacterales bacterium
TCAAAAAGCTGTCGTCGATATAGGGGCTATAGTCGTCAAGCGCCTTGGGGATCACCTTTTGCTTGACGAAGAAATCTGCGGCCCCCTTGCAGAACGCCTGCACCGTACCGCCAAACCAGGCTTCGGACAACTGCTCCTCTTTCGAAGGAAAGCTGAATTTCTGCAGGAAAGCGTTTGAGTCCGCCAGCTTCATGCCGGCCGCTTTGGCGATGATCGGTTGGGCCTGGGCCGGATCTTTGGCATAGGCGCGGTTGGCGTCCTCGGTGACTTGCATGAACTTGGTCAAGAGATCGGGATGATTCTCGGCGAATTCCTTGGTCGCGGAGATGACATCAAACGTCAGGAGGCCGAACGCCTCCTGTTCCTTGCCGGACACCAGTTCGTAACCAACCTCTTTCATTCGGGTCAGTGGTCCCCCAAATGCGCAGGCCATGTCCACCCTGTGTTTCGACAACGCGGCGGCGCCCGGTGCACCATCCATCTTCACGATGTTCACCTTGCTGACGTCAACACCCAAGTACTCCAGGGTGCGCAACAGTTTGTAATGCGTGACATTACCGATGGGCGTCGCTATCGTTTTGCCCTCTAAAGTATGATGGGCGTTGTACTTGGAAACACCGGCATCCCTATGGACAACGCAGTTGTCATTCTCTGAATACGAAACCGCCACCCCGACGAGCTGGAGCGGCACACCCGCGCTGACTGCCACCACGTACGGTATCAAGCCTTGTGAGTAAGCGATCTGCACATCGCCGGACTTCATGGCACGCGTCATTTCGTTGCCGTTGGGAAATGCGACCCACTTGACCTTCACGCCCATCTCCTTGTCATACCATTTTTCTACCTGGGCGACCTGGTTGGCGGTGGGCCATTCCAGAAAATAGGCCACCGTGATTTCCTCCAGTTTGTCTGCGGCCGGGGCGTTGCCAAGGCCCGCCGTCAAAAAGAACATGGAAATTACCAAAACAATGCCGATGACCGTAACACCTTTTTTCATTTGTTAACCCCCTTTCGATTGAAGATGAATAGTTGAACGAGAATGGTTATGATAGCACCATAAGTTACACCATAACCACAGTCAAGTTAAATGGTCAAGGATAGATTGATTGTCGGATATGGAATCTTTATTCAAGCTTCCTTCAATTCGTAAACATCACACAGCGCGAATTTCTGCCGTCTACTTTCAAGGTAAACGCCTTATCCAGTTTGAGGTGGGCGACATACGATGTTTCCGCTGCCACCGGCAGGGACCTGAGCCAGTTCCAGTCTATAAAATCTTCTCCGTGTTCGGATATCGAAATATAGCTAATTCCCAAGGTTGTGATATTGTGAAAAAAATGAGACCCCTGGGAAGGGTCGGCCTTCAACTTTGGGTAGGTTGTTTCAACCATGGCACCCACTCCGCGAATCTCAGCCCAGGTTACGGGTATCCCCAGCCAGCGATCGGCCGAACCCCACCGGCCCGGACCGATTAGCAGGTATTTACGTCCTTCCACCACCAGTTGCGAATTCATCCTGCCGATTTGCCGGGCAATCTCAACCGTGCGGCCGGGGTCAAAGTCATCCGGTTTTACAATGAGGATATCGGCAATGTCCGTCTTGACGGCATTGCCCAGTGCATTGCCCGAATAGCAGAACGCCCGGGTAATTTCTTCAGCCCCTATATCTACTTTGAGGTGCTCTGTTCTGGCGGTCATGGGCCTGATTTGGAGCAGGGCGAATTCCGATTTGCCCCCCTTTCCCGGATTCAGGTTAACGGAAAACTCTATTTCTACAGGACAACCCATCCCTTGATGGCCGGCCTCTAAGACTGCCGCCAGTATGTCGGCAAGCGGAAATGTCCGGTACTTAAGCACCGAAGCAAACGTGAGAACCCGGTATCCCGGCATTTGAACGGTATCCCGAATTTTATGCTCATCGGGGACATAAGTGCTTGCAAGCAGTTTTAGCGGAGTTTCTTCGACGGCAGCACTTATTTCCCGCTTCTCCAAGGTGGCGTCTTCATTGAAATCGACTTGAGAACTGCAACCTCCCAGTTTCATAGCATAGAAAAAATTTTGGGCGTTTTCCAGGATATCGTCCACCGTGGAACGTTGGGGCAGCAATTGCGGGTACTTGGGACAAAACCGAAGTGTCTTCTCACCCTCCGCTACCATCTTGCCTAAGCCAAGCGCCACATTTACAATGCCGTCTTCAGGCTTCATATGAGAGAAGGGGTAGTAATTATGGGATTGGGCGACCCCTGAAATGGCCGGATAAAAATAGTTACCGTACGCTTGTCCGATCAATTGTTGGATAATTACCGCCATCTTTTCGTCTTCTGTGCGGTGACCGACACGCCTGGCAAAGCCCTTGGCTCCCCGAAAATAGGTTGAGGCGTACACACCTTTGACGGCGGCAATGAGATGTTCCAGCCTGGCTTCGAGATCCGGGCTGTCGTTGGGAATTAAATACGTACTGTAGAGATTTGCGTAGGCGCGAAACTGCGCATCTTCCAAAAGACCCGAAGAACGAATCGCCAGCGGATACTGCACTTGGGTGAGGTAGGCTCTGAGATCCTCCGCAATATCCTCCGGAAAACGCGCTCTTTGGAATAGATCTAGGATTTTTTTATCCGAGATATCCGATTTGGAGAGCGCTTTGAGATCATTCGTCTCGATAAAAGTATCAAAGCCTTCAGTGGTAATCACCAGCGTTTTGGGGACCACCAGGTCTACCTGGTCAAATTTTTGGTGGATTTCGAAATTACGCCGCAGCAAGGTTGAAATGAAGGCCAGTCCCCTGCCTTTTCCGCCCAGAGATCCTTTGCCGATTTTTAGAAAATCCGTATCCGGATCAAAATCCTCAGCATCGAAGTTGACCACCACCCCTTTTTGCCGCAATTTACGCCGGGCACAAAGGGTGTCAATGAGATACTGGTGCATCATTTTTACCTGGCCCGCGAAGTCGGCATCGGTTAATGGCCGCCATTTCGAAGCGAGCCGTATTTCGGAACGTGCAAAAAGCCATCTTGAGAAATCGTTGTGTTGCCAATGATGGTAGACCGACTCAGGGGGGATGGTTGGCAGAATTTTTTCAAGTGCGCGGAAGTTGGAAGCCCTGCCAATCTCCCGGCCATCGGGCATACGAAAAACGAAATCGCCGAAGCCGAGCCTTTCAACAAAAAATGAGCGAACTTCAGAAAGAAGGGACGGGGAATTTTTATCGATAAACGTTGCGGGGATCTTAGCGGCTTTTTTTCGGTTGGACGGTTCCGAACTGGTCAGCAAGAGAGGAATATCAAATCTCTCATTCTTTATCTGGGAGAGCAAATGAATGCCGGCATTGGGGTCAATTTCATGGTTATGCGGAAAGCTGACGTCAGAAATAACACCCAGGATGTAGGGTTCGAACTGCTTAAAGAGACTTCGCGCTTCTTCCAAGCTTGTGGCAAATAGGATCTTGGGCCGTGCGCGCATGGTGAGCAGACGGTGCTCTTCGTTCAGCCCCTCCACCATTACCGCCTGGGCCTGTAAAACGATGGCCCGGTAAAGTATCGGCAATAGAACCGAGGCGTAGATCGGAGAGTCCTCCACAAAGAGAATGACTCTCACCCCTGCCATCGCCGTGTCGTGGATCACATTGAGGCGGTCTTCGGCGTTCTTGATCAGGGCCAGTAAAATATCCGTGTTGCCGGACCACACAAAGACCCTGTCAATGCCTTGGGAGTGGGTTTGCCCTGGGACAAAATCCGGTGTCAGGGCGCTGTGGGTCATGAGAATCACCGGAAGATCCCGGCGTTTACGTTTAATTGCTTGTCCCATGGCAAAGGCATCCATGTCCGCAAGCCGGGGCATGGTGATCACCATGTCAAATTCTTTTATGTTCAGGACCGAGAGGGCCTCTTCGGCCGAGGAAACCCAGGTGATGCGCGGCGGCTGGCTAAGATTCAAGCCCCGGTACTCATGGATGATTCTTTCCGACAGCCTGCCGTCCTCTTCCATGATGCAGAAATCATAAAGGCTGGAAACCAATAAAATTTCCCTGACCTTTTGGGTCATCAACTCATGGAAAATCTTAA
Organism: Desulfobacterales bacterium; assembly: GCA_049698595.1. Lineage (GTDB taxonomy): Bacteria > Desulfobacterota > Desulfobacteria > Desulfobacterales > JAFDCJ01 > JAFDCJ01. The sequence goes on from JBAVYC010000773.1 coordinate 4,061, forward strand.
AACTGGAATCCAGTTCATCCGCAACATGGTTGATTTCAAGAGCCATTCAAATACTTTCCTTTTTGTGAGGATAGCAAAAATGAAGGCAGTCGTGAAGCTTGTGTAATAGTTGGAATCTTACTAGAGAAATAAATATAGCCAAGTAGAAGAACTTAGCTCCGCTTCGATCCGCAATTGGAATGATGGAACTATTCCATGATTCGGGCTTGGTTCTAACATCGGCCACCGCTTATTCGTAGGTTGGGTTGAGCATCCCGCTATCTTTTGTTGGGTTTCGTTCCTCAACCCAACCTACTTTCCATCCAATTTTATGCTATCAGCGAAACCCAACAAAATGGCTGTGATTCCAAATAATTGTAGAAATTCCGATACATTTACTTATAGGCCCCGTATCTCTGCACGGTATCCATTGCAGCCTTCACGTTCTCCGGAGGAGTTGTTGCACCTAGATTGCAAAGGAGCAGGGCGAAGCGCCCTGCTTTGCCTCCGATTTCTATATAATGCCTGACCCTGTCGCAGACTTCCTGCGGGGTACTCAACGCAAGAAACGCTGCACCAACGCCCAGAATCAGCGGCACCCCTTTTTTTTGGGCATATTCTTTATAGACTTCCGGACCAAGCTTTGCCACATCGGGGTCCTGGCCCTCTACAAATCCCGGGCAGACCTGGTGCTTGAGATCAAACATTTCTTCAGGGTCCTTTAAATAACTTTCCCCGACCCAGTTGGGCACATATACTTCAGGCCCGCAGATTTCCCGCAATCGCAGGATGTGGGGGACGATCCAGTCCCGAATGATATCCGGACTGACAATCGGAAGGGAGCCGGCGGCGTCATCGCCCGAGATATTCTTCACCTTCGGAAACTTTTTTTTCAGGTGCAAGACCCAGGGCGCCAGCACTTCCTCGACAATGCGGTCAAACAGGCTGCGTGCAAAATCGGGATCTGTGTACATGTCCATAATGAGCGGTTCCAGGCCCCTGATATTGGCCGCAAGACTGAAGGGTGCACAGAACCTGACGGTTATTTCCGCACCGCCGATCAGCGCGCGGAAAATCCGGTTCATTTCCACGACATGGGGAAAACGACCGTCTGCGTCAAAGTCCGGGGTTCTGATCTTTTTCAGATCGTCCCGGGTTCGGATCAGGGGCTTTGTCCGGTCGACGTCCGGCATATCGTTAGCGCTGTATTTGACCTCCTGCCCCAGGGCTTCGGCTTCAATATTATAGACGTCGTAATCAAGGACCGGTACATCGATGCCGTATTTTTCCTGAATTTCAAGCGTGCCGGCCGCCAGAATCTCCGGGTTCGTATAAAATTTTCCGGCCGCAATGCCCAACTCCTTCATGGCGAACTCGTGCATCTGGGTCACCACCGGCACCCGGTCCGGAATTCCCTGCATGGCAGTTTCAAACCGATTTAGCCCGTCTTGAAAAGAAGAAAAATCTTTATTGATATCGAGCATTACCCTTCCCAATCCAGAAAGATATCCAGATGTTCCCGTTTTCCGTTTTTCCAGCGAATCATAGAAGGGGTAAATTTACTCTGGTTTTTATAGCCGTCGAAGTTTTTGAATCGCACCTGTCCTTCGAGAGCACGATAATCTATTTTTTTCAAGGCATCCTTAATTTTTATGGGGTCCAGGGACTGGGCGGATTCAATTGCCACAGCCAATATATGCATGGCGTCATAGCCAAAAATGATCGCATAATGCATGGGTTTATTGAAGCTCTTGCGAACCCTTTCTGCAAATTCCGGAGGGACTTTTCCCCAAAGGGAGATGGCATAGGTTCCCTCGACGGCATCCGGACCGGCCAGCATGGGAAGTCCCATCTCGCCCATTTCTTCGGAACCGATAAATTTTGTTCGCGGCATCATGCCCATCAGTTTGGCCTGGGTAAGGATCACGGCCCCCTCGGAGGCCGTCCCTGCGTAAAAAACAATATCCGGCTTGGCGTGTTTAATCCGTTGCAGCTGCTCGCGGTAGTTTGTGCTCCCGCGTTTATACTTTTCCACTGCCACGGTCTTGACATCGCGCCACTCCAGTTCATTGCCGGCGGCACTGATAAAGAGCTCTCCGTAACCGTCATCGATGACCAGAAATGCGGCCGTGCGAGCGTCAAATGCCTTAAAAATCTTGGGCATGACCGCGGGGATCATCATTTTAACGGTCGGACGCATCCGAAAATAGAACTCGTGACCCGGGTTGGTGACGCTGTCCACGGCACATTCAATCGTGATTCCCGGAATCTGGTACTGGTCGCACAGGGGTGCGATAACACTGCAGACGGTGCTGCAGTGGTCACCGAGAATAGCGACGACTTTATCCTCCGACACCATTTTATGGACATTGGAGATTCCTTCGTCCGGCGTGCAGACACTGTCATATTTATAGATGCGGATTTTGTGAGGCTTGCCGCCGATGGAAATTCCCTTTTTATTGAGATCTTCCAGGGCCAAAAGAATGCCGCGCCAGCCGTTGTTGCCATATTCGGCGGCTGTGCCGGTAAATGGTGCTGTATACCCGATCCTGATTTCATCGGGGTCGGCGGCGATTGCCACAGACAGCATCGCCGCAAAAATCACCGCTGATATCAAAAAGACACGTGTTGTATGGGTAGAATTTCTCATTTTTAGATCCCCTAACCCGGACAAACTTAGCCGGTCGTAGCGCAGCGTAGATCCCGCTCGCGGGGTTGCAGCGAAGCGTAAATCCCGCTTTATCGAAGAATTGACGATTGAAATTCTTAGCGTTTGACAAGCAATACCGGTGCTGCAGACCTGCGGACCACTTTTTCGGAAACAGTTCCGATCAGGGCCTCGACAATGTCGTTTCTACCGTGGGATCCCATGACGATGGCGGAAACCGCTTCATCTTTTTCAACCTTCAGGATTTCGGTAACAGGGTGGCCTTTTTCGATCCTTACGATAACTTCAAAACCGGCGGCCTCCAGTTCGGTCACAAGGGGCACCATCTTCTTTCTGCGTTCTTCCTCGAGTTTTTTTAGCGTGGCCTCACGGTCTTCCTCGTAACGTCCATCCTGAAAATAGGCGACTTTGTGGATTGTTTCCAGGGAATCTAAGATCCGTTGGTTGATAACGTTTAACAGAACGATTTTTTGGGCCCCGGCTTTGTGCAACGCTTTAATATATTGCAGGCTTTTGCCGGCGGTATCTGAAAAATCGGTTGGATACAGTATTTTGGTAAACACCGGAACCTCCTTTACAAAATAGGGTTTACGGCCAACAGCCAATGGCTATTGATCAGCAGCCGGTGGAAAAGATAATTTGCGCCAAACCTACAAATATCGTTGATTGGTTGATTAGATGATTAGTTGATTGGTTAAGTGATGGAAAATATGGATTTATCCCATATTTGCAGAATAATTGGACACTTCATGTTTTAACAATCGTAACAATCTAAAATTATGACTATAATTTACCTAATAAACCATTCAACCAGTAAACTATTCAACCAGTTCTGAACCTGCCTCCCTATCTCACTTGCCGAAAACCAGGTTGGGCAGAACTGTCACTACCTGCGGAACTAGGCACATCAGGGTGACCACGCCGATAAGGACCATCACAAACCAGATGATTTCCTTGCTGTAGGTTAGCGCATCCACTTCAGCGAGATGACAGGTAATATAAAACCCCATACCCACCGGCGGCGTAATCATGGCCAGCTGCAAGGTCAACACCATCACCACTCCGAAATGGACCGGGTCTATTCCCAATTTTAAAACCACCGGCAGCAGCAGCGGTCCCATGATCACCAGCAGCGACAGGTCCTCCATGATCATGCCCAATAGGATGAGGACCCCCACAATAATAAACATGGTCAGGGTCGGATTGGTGGTAATCGAGGTCACCAGCACCATGAGATTTTGGGGCACCTGAGCGCGGGCGGCCAAAGTACCCAGCGCTGCCGCGGCGGACATGACAAACAGGAGCGCACCGGTAGCTGTCCCCACATTGATAAAAATCCGGAACAGTCTTTTAAATCCGAATGCCCGGTAAAACGCCAGCGCCAGGATCATTGCATAGATACAGGCGATGGCAGCCGCCTCGGTGGGGGTAAACATACCGGAGATAATACCGCCCACCAAAATGACCGGGGTAAAAAGCGCCGGGCCGGTGCCGATAAATTTGCTCCAAATGCCTTTGAGGCTTTCCCGCTCCATCCGTGGGTACCCTCTTTTTAATGAGAGAAAATAGACTACCAGCATGAGACCGGTGCCCATCAGGAAACCGGGGATGACGCCGCCCACCAGCATTCGGCCGACGGAAGTATTCGTCACCACGGCACCCACGACCATGCAGATGCTGGGCGGGATAATGGGGCCGATGATGGCCGAAGAGGCGGTCACGGCCGCGCTGAAGGCCGGATCGTAGCCGTCGTCCTTCATGGCTTTGATTTCCACCTTGCCCAGCCCGGACGTGTCGGCCAGGCCCGAGCCGGACATGCCGGCGAATATCATACTGGCGACCACATTGACGTGTCCCAGGCCGCCGGGAATGTGGCCGACCAGGCTCTTGGCAAAACTGAAAATGCGGTCGGTAATCTTGGCTTCATTCATGAGTTCGGCGGCCAGCATGAAAAATGGGACGGCCAGCAGGACATAGGAATCCGAGGCTGAGATGACGCGGGCCGAAAAAGAGAGCAGTTCCCTGGTTTGACCCGAAATCAGCAGATAATAAATCGTGCTGGACAGAATACCGAAGGCAATCGGCATGCCGCAAAAGAAGAAGATAAACATGGCAATGAAAATATAAATCATGCGATCACCTCCTCGGTTTCTTCTACTTCGCCGAATATATGTTTAATGGTTTCGGCGATCATGTAGATGGACATAACGGCCCCGTTAATGGGCAGGGCCGCCCAGGGGATGTACATGGGCATACCGGTCATGGGCGCGGATCGGTAGCCGGCGAGCAGGGTCACCTTGGCGCTGTAATAGGTTAACACCATCATGCTGACCGCCGCACAGACCGAAATGAATATCCTGATGAACTTACTCAGGGATTTATTGACAAATCGGTGGATGGTAAACCCCATGGTGAGATGGGCGATGAGGCGGGTGACGATACAAGCCCCCGTAAACGTCATCCATATCAGGATAAACCGGCACAATTCCGAAGCCCAATGGGTGGGGTCGTTGAGAACATATCGACGAAACACTTCTGAAAATGTGATGCCCACCAGCGCCAGCATCAAAATGCCCATCAGGTACTCCATGAGGGCGTTTAGGGCATCGAGTACTTTATCTGAAATCTGGACGATATTCATCTGAGTCTCCTGTTGTTTCTGTCAGGGCAGGCATACCGGTTTTCTTAAAGTTGCACAGTTGATGGATTCGTAAAAAGTCAGAAATTCGATTTTTGTTCATTGTAACACATTGAAATTACAAGCCCTGAAATTTTGTTTTTGTGCTTTTTGCGCTTTTTTGCGGCCATATTGCCATTGCACAATCAAAAACCGGTTGCATCCCGCCGGAAACCCGGATTTCCGGCAGGATGCGCTCATCTTGCAGGTTTGATCACAGCAAGGTTAGTACTGCTTTTTCATAATTTTCCAATACACCTCAATGGCCTCCTTGTTTCCATCGAGGATTTCTTCGATGTTATCCTGGACCGCCTTTTTGAAACCGGAGGTATCTGTTTCGATAAACTCGATCCCCCTATTCTTCAGTTCAGCGATGACGCCGCCCAGCCGTTTCTCCACCTCGGCGGCACCCTTTTGGCTGGCAACTTCAGTGGCCTTTTTAAAGACCTCTTTTTCCTTATCCGTCAGCTGGCTCCAAAAAGCCATGCTGGTGTTATAGGAGATCATGTTGTAAATATTGTTGGTCATGTTGACGTACTTGATGGCTTCGTAGAATTTTTCGTCATACATATCCAAGATGGGATTGTCGATGGCGGTGATCACACCGGTTTGAAGGCTGGTATAAATTTCACCCCAGTCCATGGATGTCGGCTTGGCGCCATAGGCTTGCCAGCAGCGAACCAAAGGCGCCATCTGGGCCACCCGGTTGATCACGCCCTTGGCGTCGGCCACCGTACGCATCGGCTTATTGCTGAACTGGTTGTAAACGCTGCCGGCCCGCATGTTGCCGATGTTGGTGATCCCGTTTCTTTTGATCATTTTTTCGTTCATTTTGGCAAAGGTTTCCGAATTCATGAATTTTTCGTACTCATCCACCGAATCGAATTTGTAGTGGACGGCAAAGACCTGGTATTCGGGAACCTGGTCGGCAAAAGTGCTGATAAACTCCGTGTAAATATCAACGGTACCCAGGGTCAGGCCCTGGATCAGGGCCAGGGTGCCTCCCAGTTGGCCGGCCGGGTAGACTTCAACCGTCCAGTCGGGAAGCTCTTTTTCCACCGCTTCTTTAAAGGCCAGGGCGCCGAATTGAAAAATCGATGCCGGTGAATTGACGTGTCCCAGTTTGCAGATCTTTTTTGCTGCAAATGACGGTGCCGATAGGCCGATCGCCAAAACCAAACTTAAAAAAAGTATCAGTATAGTCTTTTTCATGATTTTCTCCTTTTTTGTTTAAAACGTTCATGATGCTGCCAATAATAAGCTAATGAAACAATGTTTGCCTCGCTCACCTCCTTTCATGTTTTCACCATCACCCTGAAGATAACGATGATGCCAACCATGCTCCGCAGCACAATTTACCCCTTAGTTGCATAAACAACCCGCCAAGGAATAGATAATGCGTTGTTATTATATCCAATATCATTGTGATGGCGCCATTTCCTGGATACAGCTCCTGGTGAACTCAAAGGAAAAAGCCTATTTCGCCGTGTTGTTTACCCTTCGGGAACGCCGGAGGACTTCAGATTCTGTGTTGTCAAGGGTTCGAAGTAAAACACTACGACTTCACCCTTGACGCCTGGACTCTGAAGCCCTCCGGCGTTTGCAGCGTTGGGGTTTGTTAAGTCGCCACGCAGCTGCGGACGTCTTTTTTCTCCGGTGCCGTTTTAAACGTTTCACCTTCTTCAGCGGTAAATCGTCCGCTGGGGGGTGCAAAGCGGACGGTAGCGATCTTGTTCTGGGTAAAAAAATCTAGGCTGTCACGGCCCTGGACCTTATCAGTGCCCAAGTGGGAGTCCTTAATCCCGCCGAAAGGCAGATAGGGATGGGGGGCGCAAATGCCGACATTAACGCCCACCATGCCCACATCGGCTTCGGCGATGAATTTTTCCGTATAATACAGGTTTTGCGTGAAAATACAGGCACCGTTACCAAACTCCTGCTTGCTGATCAGCTCCAGAGCGTCCTCGATGCCGCTGATCTTCATAACGGACACTACCGGGCCGAATATTTCCTCCTGGGCAATGGTGCGGCAAGGCGTTACATCGGTAAAAATCGTCGGTGCGACAAAGTAACCGTTTCGGTTCTTTTCCGGCAATTGGGGGTTGCGGCCATCCAACACCAGCTTTGAGCCGCCTTCGAGGCCGATTTCAATATATTTTTCGATTTTTTGCCTGGCGGCAGCGGAGATCACCGGCCCCATATAAACATCCGGATCCATGGCATCCCCCACAACAACGCCTTGGGAGGCTTCAATCATTTTTTCGATCATCTGATCATATATCTCGGGGACCAGCGCTACGACAGACCCTGCCAGGCAGCGCTGTCCGGCCGAACCGTAACAGGAATTGATAAAATTTTCGATGAAAACATCCGTTTGAGCATCTTCCATGACCACTAAATAATTTTTGGCGCCCCCCAGGAGCATGGTGCGCTTACCGCCCCGGCCGCACCCTTCGGCGATCTTTTTGGCTGTCGGCGTCGACCCCACCAGACACACACCGGAAATTTTCGGATGTTCGTACCATACTTGCGGAACAGTCCGGTTGCCGTGAATGATATTTACGACGCCCTTGGGTAATCCGATATCGTTGAAAATAGCGCCCATTTTCTGCATGAAATACGGTGACTGGGTCGAAGGTTTAAAAACAAAAGTATTGCCCGCACCGATGGCGGCTGGAATAAACCAGCCGAAAACCAACGCTGGAAAATTAAATGGCGCAATACCGCCGAAAACCCCGAGAGGCTGGCGAATCACCCGTCCATTGATGTTAGCGGCAATGCCCTCCAAGGTATCCCCCTGGATCAAGGTCGGGATGCTGCAGGCCGCCTCCAGGATTTCGATGACCCGCTGAACTTCACCGCGTGCTTCGCTAATGTGCTTGGCCTGGTCCAGGGCAATGGCCACCGCCAGTTCCTCGGCCCGATCCTGCATGGCTTTGCGCATATCAAAAATAAAACCGACGCGTTTTGAAATCGCCAGGCGGCGCCAGGAATCATATGCGGCATAGGAGGACTCCACGGCGGCCGCCGATGTTTCCGGCGAGGACAGCGGCACTTCGCCGATCTGCTGCCCGGTGGAAGGATTGTATAGAGGGACATGTTCCACGTCGGTCTCCTCGATCCATTCACCATCTATAAAGTTTTTAATCCGGATAAAATCCATTTGAGCACTCATTACAGGCCTCCTCGTTGACTATCATTTTTTTAAAGCGTAGATCTTACTTGCCGTGCTGTTTTCGGGCTAAACAACATGGCAAAATATTCTTAGGAATTGTGATTGCTTAGAAATCCCAACTTAACACTCAAAGTGTGGGATTGAGTTCTTACGGACGATCGGGGATGCAGATAAGATTGATCATAAATGCGTAGATTCGTCAAGATCAAATTTAGTTGATCGATGAACTCAGCATAGGCCCTTAGGCCTTTTTTCTGACACATGTTGTCATAAAAATGAGGTTTCAGGTTTCTGCGCCGCGGCTGACCGCTTCGCGTCCGATAGCTGGTCTGTTCTGCGGACGGGTCATCTATAACAATACAGTGACACTTAATTGCAAAACTGCGATTTTTACCTGGTGGAAGCCGCTCCCACAAAGGTAGATAGCCTGCTAATCAAAGTGCCGATTTAGTAATAAATTGCGAATTCGGCGAGGACTTTCTTTAGGGGTAATAATTCCTTGACAGTTAGTTTGAAAGCTGATGTATTAGATATCACTTAATAAGGTAATCCGACCTAAGGGAAAATACTACTCAATGCTAAATACAAAATCATTGCGGGAACAGGTCTATGAATACCTGCGGGACGAAATCAGCAACAGAAACCTTCTGCCCGGCGCCACCATAAACATCAACGAGATCAGTCTGCAGCTAGGCATCAGCAAAACGCCCTTGCGGGATGCCATCATCCAACTCGAGATCGAAGGTTTTGTGACCATTTTACCCCGGCGGGGCGTGACCGTAAAAAAACTGACCCTTCAGGAAATAAAGGATTCATATGAGATCGTAGGGGCACTAGAAGGATCGATTATTCTAAATGATTTCGATAAGATCAAAAGATCCCATATTGCCAGGATGGAAAAGCTGAATGCCCGCCAGTTAACGGCTTTGAATCGTAAGGAATATGACAATTACTATAAATTAAATCTCGATTTTCACAACATTTTCCTCGACCTTTCCGGCAATAAATCCCTGAAGAGCATCGTCCGGCCGTATAAACAGCGCCTATATGACTTTCCGCGGCGAGGTTATATCGAAGAATGGGAATTGAACAATTGCAAGGAACATGATCAGTTCATCGAATTGATTAAAAGGAAAGATCGACTCGGCGCCGCTGAAATTCTAAGGGATGTGCACTGGTCCTTCCGGGTACAAGAAAAACATATCCGCCGATTCTACCCCAATGCCGGCGGACTTGATTCGCTTTAAGCCAACCCCAACCCGGACAAGCCGGAATTGGAGATTGACGATTGACGATTGAAGATTTGTGGTATCGTTCTCCCACCGGGGCGTAGGTCTTATACCCTATGGGCCGGAGGCCGAGGCGTAGGCGCTGCAACCCCTGCGAGCCGGAGGCTTCGCTCTGTCTTTTCAATTTAAATCGATAGCATTCCTCCCCGAGCCGAAGAATCTACGAGCCGGAGGCTAACATATTCAATCCGGCTATGGCATAAATCATGTGCAAACATGATGTGATTTCAATAAATTGGTACTAAGCTTTTTCCAAGACGACGCTCGGAAAAAGTGGTCCCTGCGGGGCAGCAAGCACGCCGATAGGTTAATGCCGCAAATTATGGGTTTCAGCTTTCAGGTGTCGGGTGTCAGCGATTAGTAAATTTCCGGTTTATCCGGGTTAGGGATACGACTTTGGCTAAATAATATCGGGATAGAGTTTTTTGGCACATTCCGGACAAATTCCATGGCTGAATTCCGCCTCCGAATGTCTATGAAGATACGTTTCGATTTGATTCCAATAGCCCTTATCATCCCGTATTTTTTTGCAGGAAGCACAGATAGGCAACATCCCGCTCAATGTTTTGATTTTAGCCAGTGAGTCCTGAAGGCTTTTGATCAGCTGATTTCGCTCCTCTTCGATTTGTTTACGTTTGGTGATATCCAGGGTGTATTCGATCATGCGGGAGACTCTGCCCTCATCATCCAAAATCGGATGGCCATGCACTTCCACATGTCTTGGACTCCCGTGGCTGTCATAATGGATGTGCTCAACCGTCACCGGTTTTTTGGTTTGCTTTATTATTCCCAGAGGACAGGGATGCTC
>JBAVYC010000774.1:0-3260 GCA_049698595.1 Desulfobacterales bacterium
GTGGCCCTGTTTGCCCTTTCTTCGGAGAACTCCTATGTCGGCATGGGAGAAGATTTTGATCGCAGAGGATGGTGGGCGGTCGTCGTCTCGGATGTAATCGAAGACATCCGCTCCATGCTGTTGGCCAACGCCAAAGACACTGAGAACGCCATGGAGGTGTTTGATGAAGAATGGCGCAAAATATTAAAAGAAATGGAAGGCGGAGATTATGATGATCTGGAGCGGCAACTCACCCGCAGTGCCAAACGCTTTAGCGGTATTGCCCTGGAGCGACCGCCGCAAAGTGTGCCCGTCATCACCCTGGCCGGCGAAATCTTTGTGCGGCGGGATGCCTTATCCCGGCAGTATTTGACCGAACGACTCGCGCAGATGGGGTTTGCCACGGTTTGCTCCCCTGTGGCCGAATGGGTCCTGTACTGCAATTATATGGTAAACGCCGGCCTGAATCCCGAAGACATGACGTTTTGGGAAAAGGTAAAATTTAAAATCCGCGACAAGTTCCAGGCCCGCTATGAAAAGCGCATCAAGGCCATTCTCTCTTCTTCGGGCCTGGTGCAGGCCGAGCCCCTCAATATGGACGAGATCATTCACAATGCCTCACCATACATTTCCCGAAATCTTCCCGGGGAAGCCGTCCTGACCGTCGGCGGATCATTGACGGAGGTGGTTTCCCATTCATGCGGCGTGATTGCCATCGGTCCCTTCGGATGCATGCCCAACCGGCTGTCGGAATCCATCCTGAACGAAACCATGAACAGCAAAGATAAAATCGCTACCAACCCGAAAAACGAGCAGCTTCGCAGTGTGCTGAGCGATATCGATGATCTGCCGTTTCTGGCCATAGAAAGCGACGGCTCGCCATTTCCCCAGCTCATCAATGCCAAGCTGGAAACCTTCTGCCTGCGCGCGGAAAGACTGCATCAGCGAATCATGGCGACCAACAACCGGCACTAAAACGCTGAGCCGGACAAACTGCCATCGGAAAAAAGAAATTAAGGTTGCCAATATTCCTTTAAAGTCTCGATCTTGGAGTAATGGATTAATGACGTATTGGAGTGTTGAAAAAAAGACGTCACCCTTTGACTTATAGATCCAAAAAAGCCATAAGAATAACAGAGCGAAGCCTCCGGCTCGCAGGGGTTGTAGCGCCTACGCCCCGGAGTGCGACACCCACAAATCTTCAATCTTCAATTTTCAATAGTCAATTATTGAGGTATCGCCTTGGAATCTAACAAAAAAACGGTTTGGGGTTGGGTGATGTATGATTGGGCCAATTCCGCCTTTGCCACCACCGTCATGGCCGGTTTTTTTCCGATCTTCTTCAAGCAATACTGGAGTTACGGGGTCGACGTCAACATGAGCACGGCCCAGCTGGGTTTCGGAAATTCACTGGCAAGTTTGTTTGTCGCCCTCATGGCACCGTTTTTAGGCGCCATTGCCGATAAAGGCTCGGCTAAGAAAAAATTTCTGCTCTTTTTTGCATACCTGGGTGTCTTGATGACCGCCGGTCTCTTTCTGGTACACAAAGGTCAGTGGGGTATGGCCATTTTTGTTTATGTCATGGGGATTATCGGTTTTTCCGGGGCCAATGTGTTTTATGACGCTATTTTGCCGGGTATCACCGGTGAAGATAAAATCGATTACGTTTCCAGCTTAGGTTTTTCAATGGGTTACCTGGGCGGCGGTCTGCTCTTTCTCATCAACGTGCTGATGACCCTGATGCCGCAAAAATTCGGGCTGCCGGACGCCACCGCCGCCGTGCGGGTTTCCTTTCTGTCCGTGGCGTTTTGGTGGGGTCTGTTCACCATATTTACGATTGTATGGGTGCCGGAAGGCAAATCGCCTGCCAAAGTAAAAAGCGGTGAAAGTATCGTTGCGGCCGGTATCAAGCAACTGATCAATACCTTCAAAAAAGTCCGCCACTTAAAAACCGTTTTTCTATTCCTGCTGGCATACTGGTTTTACATAGACGGCGTGGACACCATTATCCGCATGGCCGTCGACTACGGCCTGTCGCTGGGATTTGAGTCCAATGACTTAATTGTGGCGCTTTTGCTGGTTCAATTCGTAGGATTCCCGGCCGCCCTGGTGTTCGGAAAACTGGGAGAACGCTGGGGCGTTCGCAAGGCTATTTATCTGGCGATCGGCATTTACATGTGCGTCACCATATGGGGCACCATGATGACGCGCAAGGAAGAGTTTTATGTTCTGGCAGCCGTCATCGGTTTGGTCCAGGGAGGCATCCAGGCCCTCAGCCGATCGTATTACTCCCGTTTGATACCCAAAAATCAGGCGGCCGAATACTACGGATTTTATAACATGCTGGGCAAATTTGCCGCCATCATCGGACCGGCTTTGATGGGAATTGTCGGTTTAGTCGTGCGGCGGATGTTAATGCCGCCCGCCCCCACAACCGAGCAGTTGATATCCATCGGACAAATTGCATCCCGCTGGAGCATCGGCTCGATTTCAATTCTCTTTGTTGTAGGCGTCGTTCTCTTTTACTTCGTCGACGAAGAGAAAGGAAAGGAGCAGGCCAAGTATTTAGCTGAAAACTAGCTTTGTTTGTCTGGAACAGCTCAGCGCATATCCTATCGCAAATTAACGCCGATACCCGGTTACACAGAGCCCGTCACTGGTTCCTACCTGAAAGGGAATAAAAGGACTTGCATCCGAACAGTTAATCGGCCGGCATTTGCTTTATTCCGGCTGAGAACATGAAGTACCGCAGTTGTTTTACTGCATCAAAGAGAAAAGATTCCATCTGCTTACCATTACAGCCATTCAATAATCCGAATTGTATATTTGTAAGTGCAATCTGTAACTGACTGAATTAGATCAGCATTGTGTATTGATAGCCGGAATCGAACATTGGCAATTCTATATCCCAGTATTGCCTCTAACACAACATCTTGGAGCTGGCGATGCTAATAAATTTTCTTTCCAATGATAGATATTGTTACAAAGTCATTTGTTTGGATAATCCACGGTGATGATGTAATCACATATATTTCGGTATTGTTCGAATTAAGGAGGTTTCTTCCGATAATCCTAATAGGCGATCATTTCAATTTATAGTCAATTCCGAAGGGCTGATAACTCGAAAACACAACTTTTTTGAAATAGGATTTGCTGCCTATGAAATGATGGTATCACAGGCTGCCCTAACTTGTTGATTGGTTGGAGATATGAAAGGTCAACGTCCAGTCCAACTTGTCGCTTTGAAGTTAGAAGCCCAAGCAGACGCTAAGTCACTTTTG